>DBTL01000118.1:0-412 GCA_002307035.1 Bacteroides sp. UBA1317 | reverse complement strand
CACTCAAAAAGGAAAATGTTATTGGCTTAAAGTGTATGAAATTCCTGAAGGATCTAAGAATTCGAAAGGTAGAGCAATCCAAAATCTTCTAAACATTGATTCGGATGATGCTGTTACTGCTTATCTTCGCGTGAAAGATCTATCTGATGAAGCATATATAAATAGTCATTATGTATTGTTCTGCACTAAAAATGGCGTTATCAAAAAAACATTGTTGGAACAATATTCCAGACCTCGTCAAAATGGAGTAAACGCCATCACTATTCGTGAAGACGATCGGGTAATAGAGGTACGTATGACCAATGGTGAAAATGAAATAATTATCGCCAACAAAAATGGCCGTGCCATCCGTTTCAACGAAACTGCAGTTCGCGTAATGGGTCGTACAGCTAGCGGAGTTCGGTGTATGACT
>DBTL01000056.1 GCA_002307035.1 Bacteroides sp. UBA1317 | reverse complement strand
ATAATTGTCAGAGCCTTCAAGCCCTAAAAGACGAGCAGGACCTTCGACCTCGCATGTAATATTGTTGTCGGCAAGTTTCACTACGATACCGTTCTCATCAATCACCTCTATAGTAATATGAGCAGTAGAGCCTTCAGCGGAAAGTATCTGACGATCAGCACTCACTTTTAATGCATACGGACGTCCGGATGTTTTTATCGAATAGCTGGACAAAACTTTACCTTCCTTATTACAACCTTCTGCTTTCAACTCTCCAGCCTGATAAGGAATATCCCAGTAGATTATTCCGGTCTTCATATCATAAGGCTTCATCTCTCCCACTACTTTCCCATCCAATAATAAGCGAGCTTGGGGAGCGTTGGTATAGCATACTACGCGAATTTCTTGACCTGCTTCATAGTTCCAGCTATCCCAAGCATCAATAGACAGATTATTGTGTTTAGGATACGTTCCTATATATGTAACCGGATTCTCACTCCACAATGAAGCACGGAAATGCCCGCGAGGTTTGGTGAAACTTCCCAAATCAAGTAACCCCGTATAAAGTCCACGAGAAGGCCAACGACCTGATTCACCAAGATAATCCGTACCCGTCCAGATGAACTGACCGAAGATGAATTCTTTATCACGTACAGAGCACCAAGCGTCATAGTCAGAACGGGTTTCGCTGCCATAGATGACGCGGTTAGGATAAGTTGCGTGATCTAAATCGTAGCGATCCTCCGTATAATTATATCCCACAACATCTATTACCTGAGGGTATTCAGTCTGATTAGACATCACAACACCGGCAAGTGCTCCGGTTACAGCTCGTGAAGTGTCGACGGCACGCACACAAGCTGCCAATCGCTTAGCGATAGTTCCTATTCTTTTTGCATTCGGAGCATCGGGATTGTATCCGCCAAACATAGGTTGACTGATAGTGGAACCATTCAAAATAGGATGAGAATAAGGATCATTCGGATAATCCACCTCGTTACCTATGCTCCATAAAAATACACATGGGTGATTACGATCTCTACGTACCATATCAGTCACATCTCGCTCTATCCACTCCTCAAAGAAATCAAAAGAGCCCTCAAAACCGGGTTCGCCTACATTCCAGCCTTTTATCCACTTACGCTTGGGGAATTCCCACTCATCAGAAGCCTCATCCATAACAAGTAATCCCAACTGGTCGCACAAGTCATAAACAACCGGAGCTTGAGGATTGTGGCTCATGCGGATAGCATTCACTCCTATCTCTTTGAGATTTTTCAAACGACGTTTCCACACGTCGCGAGGCACTACCGCACCAAGTACGCCGGCATCGTGATGCAGACACACGCCTTTTACTTTCATCCATTCGCCATTCAGCGCGAAACCTTTATTTGCATCAAACGTCAGAGTACGTAAGCCCACTTTTGTCTCACTACCATCAATACGCTTGCCATTGCTTAACAATTCTGTTTTCAATGTATAAAGATAAGGAGAGTCCAAATCCCAACGCTGCGGTTTCAACACCTTCAGTGAAAGTGTTTCTTTAGTTATTCCTTTTTTCCCGTCAGAAACACGAACGCTTCGTTTAGCTACTTGTTTTCCTTCGGCATCAAAGAGTGTGGCTTGCAATTCCAGTTTACCGGCAGCATCTACATGTTTCTCTATATCCATATCTACAGCAATCGTAGCCATCTTATCAGTCAAAGAATTTGCATGCCAGGCAACTCCCCACTGGGCAAAGTGTGTATTCGGAGCAGCGATCATCCATACATCACGATAAATACCCGATCCGGTGTACCAACGTGAATCTGCATAACGGCTATGATCAACCCGAACAGATAATACATTATCCCCCTCTTTCAGATAGGATGTCATGTCGTATAAGAAAGAAATATATCCATTGGGGCGTTTGCCTAAAAGGTGTCCGTTCAAATAAACTTCACTGCGATTGTATATCCCTTCAAAGTAAATATAATGGCGTGCGGCTTTATCCGCTATATTGAAATGTTTGCGATACCAGGCTATTCCTCCCGGCAGATAACCGGTACAGCTAGCCAAAGAGGGAGATAGTTGTCCTTCAATAGACCAATCGTGTGGCAACGTCAGCTTTCGCCATTGACTATCATCAAAAGAGGATTGAACAAACGTTGAATCATCGGTTAAGCTAAACAGCCATCGGTCATTAAACATTTTAGCGTCACCAAACGAGACTTGCGCTTTCGCAGGCACGCCAGCAAAAACAACCACTACAAATAAGGTGATAAAAGATAAGACTTTCTTCATACAATTATATCTTTATAGATTATAAACAACAGTGGTTACACTTTGAGCATCCAATACAACGGGCTGGCCGACGGTTACGTTACCTTCTAGCAAACTTTTACTGCCCGTCGTAGTATAGGTGTTGATTGACTTTACATCGCTTTTCCATCCTACATGCGTTTCGTTAAGGCGTACGCCCTTATCGGACAAATTGGTATAAACAGTCACAATTTTATCACTTGTTGGAGAGATCCATGCTGAAGCGAAAAAGCTGCGTGATTCATTCAGCTCAATAGAAACACGACGGTATCCGGGACGGATGAAGCGGCTATAATTCCCTAATACCCAAAGCGTAGGAGTAGCCTGAAAAGTCCCTTCTTGCTGAATATCACCATCAACTCCTCCCGACGGAACTAATGATATTAGTAAAAAGCGGTTTTTATGTCCCCAACGAGACACATCCATCGAAGTCCAATAACTCCATGAAGACACACCCGCCACTGTAAGATCATTATGTATAACTTTAGACATATACAATGCGATGTCCATTTCAGAAGCTGCGTCATAACCTACGAATTCAGAAGAGCTGTAACCATCACCCAGCATACTCCACTCACTTTGCCATACATTTACACCATATTGCTGAGCTGCCTGGGCAACTTTTGAGCGCACATCGCGCATGCCATCCCATGTGCCGTCCGTCCAATAACTATGACCGCAAATCAGTTTTTCCATATGAGTTAATCCGCCTACATAGGCTGAAGAAGAAGGATTAAAGAAAGCTGAAAGCACATTACTGCGATTAGCGTCGTTCTTCGTCTTATACAAATATTCCCAATCTCCCGATTCACCCAGCAAGATGTTCGTGGACAAATTGCGGGAAGTCAAAGATCCATTTAGTTCACGAGCCAATAATGCCACCTCGTCATTTGTCCAACCACTCCCTTCCTGACCGCTGTCCCAGTTGTACTGAGGTTCGTTGACAGGTGAAATATGCGTCACCGGATAACCTTGGTTTATATAGTACTGTGCTACATCAGACATATAAGCTGCAAAATCATCATAATATTCACTCTTCAGATTGGATACACCGCCACGGGCAGAAAAACCTTTGCCATTGTACGTATATTGCACAGGTGGAGTGTTACTGAAAAGGACAACGCTCTCACAACCAAATTGTTTAGCACGATTTAGAAAATAACGTTGTCCTTCACAGCGTGTCCAGTCAAGAGTCAAATTATCCGTCAGATAAGATTCTGCACGACGTGATTTATCTACTATGCCACTCGCATCTCCCTGTTCGGCACTACCGCCCCCCAAGTTAACGCGCCACATGGACAATCCAATTCCTTTGGGATCACCAGATTGAATTTCAGTAGAGAAAAGCAGTTCACTTATTTTATCCCGATTCGTAGTCCAATACTTTCCAACATAAGCGGGCAACCAACAATCTGAAGCGCCAAAACCTGTAATTGTCTGAAAAGTTTGTCCAACATCTATACTAATCACTTTCTCCACACTGACTGTAGTTCCGGAATCTGTATCAGGTGTCTCATTGTTCGGAGAGTTATCACTGCAAGCCAAAGCTACAGATAGTAAAGAAACATAAAGTAAATACTTAAGTTTTATCATAACTATTCATTTAAAAGAACTGTCACGGATAATCCGCAAACTACCCGCGACAGTATATAAACAACCTATTGAAATATTAATTCCATCCAGGGTTCTGTACAATAGAACCATTGGACATTGTTATCTCATACAAAGGAATTGGGAAGAGCAAGTCACGATTCTCATCAAAAGTATACCCTTTGTTACTAGGCTCGTATTGATTTTCCCATTCATACGAGTCTGCAGTTGCCTCATTCGTATTATACGCAACAAATGATCCATTTGGTCCCATTACATTGCAGATATCCTTCTTACCATTATCATCCGTCCAACGACGAAGGTCATAGATGCGATGATTCTCACATGCCAATTCAAGACGACGTTCTGCACGGATAGCATCACGAAGTTCATTACCGCTAGTTTCAACATTACCCAAATGAACACGATTGCGCACTTGGTTCAAGGCACTGCGCGCATTTACATCATCATTCGTTTCATTGCACGCTTCAGCATACATCAGCAAAACATCTCCATAACGCAAGATACGATGGTTCAATGGAACTTTTGGCTGATTGTAGTTTTCAGGACGTTGGGCATACGGCAAATAGAATTTCCGGTTGATACGAGCCGACTTGTGCTTAGCAGGATCAACACAATAAGTCCCATCCCCATTTTGATCGCCTTGTGCGGCAATGAGTTCAGTAAAATTATCTTCTCCTGCAATTTCTGTTGCACCATTCTTGATAATTGTCCACTTCAAACGTTCTGTATCACCAGCTTCAATGAAGGCATTCTCGAGATTAGCAGTAGGTAATCCCCAGGCCCAACCATCTTGATCACCACCCGAGCGGTTACCTGTCACGATAGACAAACTACCTCCGAGATCATACGTTTCATCGTAAGCATTTTGAACCTCAAAAAGTGATTCTTGATTGTTCTCTGCATCAAGACTCCATACATCACCAAAATCGGACATCAGCCCATATTCTTTTTCATTGATAACTATTTGCAAAGTCGTTTTAGCCTCTTCAAATTTATCTTGATAGAGATATGCTTTACCCAACATTCCCAGTGCAGCACCACGAGTAGCACGACCTACATCGCTTGCAGCCAATTCACTACGTTGCGGAAGCACATCAGCAGCATCCGTCAAGTCTTTTTCAATAAGAGCATAAACGTCTTCCACACTGGAGCGACTGATACCAGTCACTTCTTCAGGCAACAAGAAACCATCGATAATGGGTACACCACCAAAGTTCTTCACTAGCTCAAAGTAAAAATAAGCGCGCAGGAACTTTGCCTCAGCTATCAGACGATTCTTTTTATTCTCATCAAGGATGGATGCATTTGGGATGTTCTCAATAGCAATATTACAACGCAAGATACCCTTATAACGATATTGCCAGAAGTTAGAGACGGTACCATTACTCTGTCCCACACCTTGATAATGTGCAAGAGAGATGTATCCACTTTGCTCCTGCGTGGTGTTACCCATCCAAAGATCATCACTACACATATCTGTCAATATCCAGAAATTTTCAATCTGCCACCAACCATGGTAAGTGATTGCATTATAACAGCCAGTAAGGAAGGCCTCTGCATCTGCTTCACTTTGGAAATAGGTGTCAAGATTCTCTTGTCCTCTCACATCTTCCTCCAGAAAATCGGAGCATGACGAGAAGGTTACGGTGGCAAGGAATGCCAATATAATGAATAATTGTTTCATAAGGAATTAAAATTTTAAATCAATACCAAATAAGAATGTACGTGGATTAGGATACGCAATCCAATCAATGCCCGTCTCAATAACACTTTTTCCAAGTTGCGGACGTTCAGGATCCATGCCTGAATAACCCGTGATGGTAAAAGGATTCTGAGCAGAGAACGAAAAACGGAGTTCAGCATTACCCAGCACTTTCTTTGGCAATGTATAGCCTACTTGAAGTAACTTGCAACGAAAATACGAACCGTCTTCCACATAAAAACTTGAAACGCGGGTATAATTCAGATTGTTGTCATTGGCCGTCAAGCGAGGAATGTCGTAACTAGTTCCTTCACCATGCCATGCCTTGTTCAATGTTCCCGCATATACATTACTGCCATTTGCTCCCGAATACAAGTTACGAGTTGTATTGAATATATCATTTCCAAACGTTCCGTAAAAGTTCGCTGTAAAGTCAACATTCTTATAATTGAAACCCATATTCAATCCCATCATCAAGTCAGGATAAGCATTACCAATATAAGTTTTATCTTCATCATCCAACGTTCCGTCATGGTTTAAATCTTTGAAACGGATATCACCCGGTTCGGCATTTGCTTGCAAAACAGTTCCATTTTCATTTGTATGGGCCAGCACCTCCGTTTCATTTTGGAATAATCCGTCGGCCACGTATCCGTAGAAGCGGCCAATTTCGGCACCGTCTTCGTTGCGGATAATCTGGTCAGAGTTAAAACCTCCAGTGTAAATAGGTCCATCACCCGAAAGTTTGATAGCCTTATTCTTCACTGCTGATAAATTCAAACCAACGTTGTAATTGAAATCCTTGGCAATTTTATCTTTCCAATTAAAGCTCAACTCCCAACCGGTAGCCTTCATACTACCAATATTCATGGTTACTTGGCTATTCCAGTTCGGATAACCAATTGCCAAAATATTTTGCTTAGCATACAGCATATCACTTGACTTTTTTTGATAAATATCGAATGTCACATCCAAACGAGAGTTTAAAAAAGACATATCAAGTCCGAGATTATAGTCTTCTACCGTCTCCCATTTCAGTGTATTATTTCCAACAGAAGAGATTGTTGTTCCTATCACACGACTTTGATCTGATCCGAACACAGCATCCGAGCTATCGAGTAGAGTCAAGTAAGCGGAATTTGAGATACTCTGATTACCAACACGTCCCCAACCGGCACGTATTTTCAAGTTATCAAAAAGGGTTTGATCTTCCATAAACTTCTCACTAATAAGTCGCCAAGCTACAGAAACAGAAGGGAACAAAGCATATTTATTACCTTTTGGGAACTTAGAAGAACCATCAGCACGCAATGAACCTGTCAGATAATATCTATTATCGTAATTATACATCACACGTCCGATATAAGAGAGCAAAGTACTGAAGCTTGTATTACCATCCGATTTTTGATTCAGTGTACCGGCATGTACTTCTTGCAGATTATCAGAATTGTTAGGCGTAGCATCTCGTGCGCCGCTAACCCAGTATTCCGCAAAGCGTTCTGCAGTAAAACCTACCATTGCATTCAGGTTATGCTTCTCAGCAATCGTTGTCATATAACTTGCTGTGTTAGTCCAGTTCCAGTCAAGCCACTCGGTCATCTTGCGCGACACATTACTATAAGTCGATTTCTCCAACTGATCAATTTCAAACTCTGGAGTAAAACTATCTGAACGTCTTATGTGTGCATTAGCACCAAACTGAGTACGCAAAATCAAACTCTTGATAGGAGTTATCTGCAAGTAAGGATTCAGAATAACGCCATATTCACGGCTATGTGCATTGGCACGAGCAATGGATGCCACTGGGTTCCACGTCTGGTTATTGTGCGAACGGGCATAATTGTTATACTCATTGTCCACCCATTCCGATTCGTCACGAAACACAGGAGTAGTAGGGTCCATTGACATGGCACTGCCAAATTGATCGGGAGTATCATCCCATGACTCAACGCGTGGAGCAATATCAAAACCCATCTTGACATATTTATTAAAGGTGTATTCTGTATTTAATCGAGCATTAATCTTATCCCAATAACCAACATCGAATTGTGATTTATTACGGAAATATCCCAGGCTCAAATTATATACAATTTTGTCATTTCCGCCAGATACACTAAAAGCATAGTTTTGCACAAGTGCAGTCTTATTCACCACTTCCTTCCACCAATCAGTACCTTCAGCATCAGTAATGTTTTCCGTGCTATTCCATACCGGCGTACGTCCTTCATTGGTGTAACGAGTCTTGAAGACCTGCTCGTATTCCGAAGCTTTTGCCATATTAGGATCGCTAATAGTCTGGAAACCAACAGAGCTTGTGAAATTGAAACGTGTTTTGCCTACAGTTCCTTTCTTTGTCGTGATCAAGATAACACCATTTGACCCACGTGTACCATAGATGGCTGCTGCCGAAGCATCTTTCAGCACTTCCATTGATTCAATATCATTACTATTCAGGAAATTGATGTTGGTGCCCACAGGCATGCCATCTACAACATATAGCGGATCACTACCGTTGACAGTGGTCACACCACGAATCAACACCTTAGGTTGAGTACCCGGACCACCACCGCTCATCACCTGTACACCGTTAACTTTACCCTGAAGAGCATCCATAGCATTGCCTGTTGTAGTTTCTGTTATTTGTTCACCCTTCACGGTAGAGATGGAACTGGTTAAATCACTCTTTTTCACAGCACCGTAGCCAATAACTACCACTTCATCCAGCAATTCAGTAGCTTCCTTTAACGACACATTTATTACACTCCGTCCGTTCACCGGAACTTCTTGAGTTCTAAAGCCAATTGTAGAGAATACCAACACCGCACTTTTAGGAACATTCATCAATGAATACTCACCGTTGAGCCCTGTTATAGTACCATTACTGGTACCTTTAACCTGTACCGTCGTTCCTATCATCAGTTCATTGTCGGTGGCAGAAGTTACAACACCTTTCACTATGACCTGCTGCGCATAACCACAAAGGGATAGCAGACACAGAAATACAAATATGATTTGTCTCATATAATTCACAATTTTAAATTTAATATTTCACTCACTTCACTGGAACTAGTTTTGCTCTGCCAAGATGAGCATCAAACGAAAACTTGTAACTACCCGATACAGTCACTGCTGGTTTAGCCCAGTTGTCTTTCGCTGTAGGACCACTCCATGCAGGATTCACAAACTGACCGTAATAATTAAAAATCTCAGGTTCAGCACTATCATCCACACGCCATGTACAATAGTTCCACCATCCATCACTGTGATAACTTGTGATGATGAAGTTCATACTCTCGCCAGCTTCTAGTTCTAACGGATCTTCTAAATAGAAAAGGTGAGGATTAGTAGCATCCTGAACAAATCGGGTAACGTTCGACGGACCACTAGTACTATAACCAATCCAAAATTCAGTCAGATCAGTAGTGTTGTTAGCGTCAAACCATTGGTGCATACTTATCGTACCAATTTTATGAGGTATCGGATCAATAGCATCAGCTATGGAATAAGTCTTAAGGCTATATACACCTGTAATCACATTAAATGTAATTTCATAATATACATTAGCCTGATCGAGTACAATCGGTTTAGCTGTTTCAGGATCATCAGTCAACTTACTGCTATCTGTAGGATCAAGGCCGAAGCAAATAGGCGAAAAGTCAGTCTTCTGCGGTAAAAAATAAATTTCAGTACCGGCTTTCTGGCAATAATAGTTGGCTTTGTATTCGTATTCACCTGTGTGCGTAATGCGCATAGGTACTCCGAATATGTCACTGTTTAGTTCTGCAGCAGTAGCTACATCAGCAAGATACATATCCTCAAAGTCGGGCATTGCAGAGACAGAGATCACACTATTCAAAACAGTGCGATTACCTGCCTTATCAATAACCGTAATAGTTGCCGTGTATTGTTGAGCTACATTAGGTAAAGTAATCTTTTCACTAAAGTCAAAAGTACTCTGGCCATTGAGAGTCATGATTAGAGGATTGTAGTTTTCAATACCTGGAATTACGACTTTCACAGAATCAAGCGCCCGATCATCAGAAAGAGAGAAGCGCAAGTTGAACTTCGTATCAGACTTAATCAGTACCGTGATATTTTTACTAGGTGATACAGTAAAGACAGGATTTTCAAAGTCGCCATCCATTGTGATCAACAAATCATGAGACACAGAACGTCCACCCACATCAATCACCTTAACTTTAACAGTAAAGTTATCGCCTATCTCATCTTTAGGAATGCTGAACTTGTAATTCAGTTCATACGTCTCGAGAGGTTTGTCGTAGATTTCAAGCAGATCAATGGTTTTTTCAAGATTCAAATCGGCGCACTCCAACTTGATTGATGAAATACCGTCCTTATCTGCGGCCGTTCCTACAATACTAAAGGTTCGACCGGCTCCACTTTGAATGTGCTCCGTTGTCAATGCAATAGTAGGAATCTGTCCGTCAACGTCGGCATAACCATCATCGTCGCTACATCCTGCAGTACATAAAGTCAGCAATAAAAATACCTCAAACATTAAGGCATTAAAAGAATGCTTCTTCATAAATATTATTTTTAAGTTAAACATGTCGCAAATATAGGCCTTAACAGATTTAAGAGAGATTACAAATCATGCGTTGAAGGCATATAAATCGTGCATTGACCGATTTGTATATCCTAACTAACGAATTTATTCGTATTTTAAGATACTTAAAACAAACCGTCTACAATGAAGAAGACATTCCATGAAATTTTGTTATGCTTACCACTTTTTTAGTGACAACACAACCGTATAAGGTAAAGCAAACTGAAACCGTTGGAAGATATTCAAAAAAGCAACTCGCTCTACAAAAGATGTACAAAAGATTTCTGTGATTCATCAAAGCGCAATGAAACCGCTTAAGTTCATCAATCAGATTCTGGAGTTCAGAAAAACGTGGATTTAAAACAAGAAGATCTGTGCGAACCGAGATAATATTGTGACTCAAGTTAAGATACTCGGATTGAAAGATACTTCGTCCGAGTATCTAAAAAAACTAAAAGAAAATGTTTCCAAAGAGAGAAGATCATAAATAAAGCATACCTTCTGTCTTCCTATCAAGCTGTCCATCTGTTTATATTTAAATCGTCTTCTCATATAATTTGAACCAATCTAGGCCGTAGTTACCCAACCCTAAATCGACAGTATCAATATATTCGAAGCCACATTTCTCATACAACGAAATAGCCGGAAGGTTTTTTTCGTAAACATCCAAACGAATAGATTTCATACCTGAGTTCTGAGCCAACTCGAATGAATAATCCAGTAAGGCACGTCCAATCCCCCTTTGCAGGAAAGCAGGATGCACTACAAAAGTACGTATCACAAAGATACAACTGTAATCAACATCAACTTTCCATTTCACATCCTTATATGCTTCTTCGGGTTGATGGTTTAAAATAACAGAAGCAACAATTTTGCTATCGCACCTAACGACATAAAGGTTGCTATCTTTAATGCCCGAAACGGCATTCTCCCGGATAGGATAAATCCCTTTTATCCATCCGGGAGGATTGCTATTAGCCGATAAGTGATCATTCAAATCATCGTATAATTTTTCCAATTCGTCTATATCAGCAGAAGATCCGAGTTCTATTATAAACTTCATACAGAACATAAATCAAAGATTTTACTAAGAATGGCATTGATGTTCGCCATCTGCATCATCATGGTGATGACAACCCTCTCCTGAATCCTTCAGTCCGCTAACTAAAAATTGATTCACAAGTTCTGCAACATTTCCGGTACATCCTCTATAGACCCTTATGCCGTGATTGGTCAAGACATTCAGCGCCCCGTCTCCCATACTACCGGCAAGCATTATATCTACTCCTTGTTCCTGCAACACCGATGCGATATTACTTTTGCATCCACAACCTTGAGGAGAAGGTAAAATTTCCATTTTCTCGATCACTTTATTCTCGCCTATTGTGAAAACAGAATAGGCTTCGCAATGACCAAAGTGGTCATCAACAGCATGCGCTCTTGTAGGTACGGCAATTTTCATTTTATTCTATATTTAATTGATTAATAATCTTCGTTAGTGTTTTAACAGACTCAGGAATAACCATCTGGATATTATGCTTCATAAAGACGTTTATTACTTTTGAACCAAAACGACCCGCTATAACAATCCCAACGCCTTGTTTCATCAAAAAGTCTGCGACATCAGAGCCCGCTTGCTCGGATTGAGCTAAAAACGTATTCTCAACAAAGCGGCATTCTTTTTTCTCTGTATCAAACAAGCAGAACCATTTGCATCGGCCAAAATGAGAAGCAACAGGTGCTTTCACATTATTATTATCTGTGGAAATAGCGATAACCATCGTGCTAATTATTTAATTTTATCTCGATACTTTTGCACAGCGGGCAACATTGAGCAGAATCATCTGCCAAAGTAAATACAATCTCACATTCAGCACATCTATACCAGTGAACTACATCTACATTTCCTCCCTCAAAAACAATAGAAGCACCTTCTATAAAAGCCTTTGCTATTTTTCGACGTACACTTTCATAGATCCGTGTAAACGTAGGTCGGGAAACAAGCATTAAATCTGCCGCCTCTGCCTGCGTAAGTAATTCATAGTCGCAAAGCTTTAATGCTTCGTACTCTTCAAAATTAATCAAGACTTCTGCACTCGGTTTATGCTGCAATCCTTGCGGCTTAAACCCATTAAAATGAGGAGCCATCTGTATAAGCCGGTTTTTCTTTGTACGTGCCATGCTGCTAATGTTTGTGCAAAGCTACAAAAAAGGATTTAATTATGAACGAATGTTCATAATTAAATCCTTTATACTTGCTATAAATAATTGAAGTATCATTTATTCAAGAATCATTCAAAGAAGTGTTAGTCCTTATTCTTCTTCATTTCTTTCTCTCTCTTCTCAGCTGCTTTTTTAACTGCTTTTTCCTTCTTCTCTGCTGCTTTCTCAACCGCTTCCTTCGCGTCTTTTTTCTTTTTCTCTGCTGCCTTTTCTTTCTTATTAAAATATCCTTTTAATAAGAAATTATGTTTTGCAGCCGTCATGTTTTCATCTAAGCTCTTAGAGCCCTTCCTTAAATTTAGAACGGTTCGATTCAGATTTTCAGCAAGTGCAGTATCCTGAATCAACCGTCCAAGAGTCCCTTCTCCTCCATTTATTTTTATCATTATCTCAGCCAATTGCTGGGTAACAACTTCTGCATTGCCCGCAGTAACACTCAAACTGGCGATGATAGCATCTGTTTCCACCGGCTCTTCAGATTCGAGTAATTGGCCTTCACGAGCCAAAGGAGCTTCAGATGTTCCTTGCAATATATTGACCATTTTATCACCTATAATACCTTCAGAGCCAATAGCAACTTTACAATCTGATTTGATAAACTGCCATACGTCCTTCTTAACAAACATACTCACTCGCACCGTTGAGTCATTAACGATTTGTATATTGTCAACCGTGCCAACATTTATACCGGAAAAACGAACATTATTTCCGACCTGGAGTCCAGCAACATTATAAAAGTTGGAAGAAAGTTGAAAGACCGGATCAAACAAATTCTTTTGCTTACCAATAATAAATATGGCGAGTACAAACAGTGTCAAACCTCCGGCAACAAAGAGCCCTAAACGAATTTTAAATTTTTGAGTATGCATATCCATTCTGTTATTTATTTGAAGAATAATTTAATAGTGCTATCGGTCGACTTCTCAAATTGAGCTAGAGTACCTTCTTTATATGACTTGCCATCTTGCAACATAATAAGCCTGTTGGCCGTCATACGAGCACATTCTATATCATGAGTGATAATAATTGATGATGCTTTATATTTCTTCTGAACATCATTAATTAGCAGACTTATCTCATCAGATGTTACCGGATCCAAACCTGTTGTAGGTTCATCATATAAAATGATTTTAGGATCAACGACAATGGTTCGTGCCAGACTTATTCGCTTCCGCATTCCACCTGATAATTGCGCAGGCATTTTATTCAACGCGCTCAGCAGACCAACATTATCTAACACCTCTTCAATTTTAGCATCAATCTCTTTTCGTTTAAGGTGCCCTTTAATTCTCCGCAATGGAAACTCCAAATTCTCCTTCACAGTCATGGAGTCGTACAATGCTCCACTCTGAAATAGAAAGCCGATATCTTGACGCACTTCGTCCATTTCTATGTCAGATAATGCAGTTACATCACGATCAAACACTTTAATCGTTCCCGCATCTGCCCTGAGCAGGCCAACGATGCATTTTATGAATACTGATTTTCCACTTCCCGACTTGCCTAACACTACTAAATTTTCACCCTTATAAAGATTCAAAGAGAAATCTTTAAGTACTTCCAACGGTCCGAATGACTTTGTCAGATTTGCAATTTCGACAACAATCTCTCTCGCTTCAACTTTAGCCGAATCTTGTAATAACACATCTGTTTGTTCTGTTTTCATAATGCTAGCATATCCGTGATTTGTACT
>DBTL01000106.1 GCA_002307035.1 Bacteroides sp. UBA1317 | reverse complement strand
TCACTCAATTTTCGATCTGTAATCTGTAGGCTCGGCACTCGGCGCCTTACCACCTTACGGTGCTAGGTTTCCAAGAGCCTGCCCCCAAACCGTACGTACACGTCTCCGTGTATACGGCTTTCCACCTATAACGGCATTTTAACTGTTTCCACTTTGTATTTTTGAGTTACATCTTTCGCATACCACTAACGTTTTTCTATGCATTTTACGCATCTTACGTTCCCACTCATTCTCCCCATTTAAGAGGGATAGTTTGCGGACGTGGTGCATCACCACTTTGTCATTCTCCCCACATAGTTCGCATCTGCTTTCTATCAGCCTTTCCGCAAGACTAGAAGAAGGTGTTTTGAACAGATAGGGAAGATTATCGCATTTACTCGTTCCCAAGTCGGTTTTTCGCTTGAAACCTTCATTGTAAAACACCCTGTACTTAGTTTCACCCTTAGCTCCTGTATATGGAGTTGCGAACACCTTATCCTTTCGGTATTTGTTCATTACTTCTCTTACAGAGCAATTGAGTTTTTGGGCAAAAGTCTTGTACAGACTGTATTCCATGATATATCCAAACGACCGTCCTAGGGCGGAAGCGTTGTTAGCGATGGAATAGTAATTATAGAAACCCCTTATCTCGGTATTGTATCGAGCGACGATTTCATGAAGATCATTATCTATCAGATATGTTCTTCCTGTCGGCTTCCATACTTCCTTTCCCTTTAAGGTTTCCACCTTCAGGGTTTGGAGAGCAGTCAGCTTTTTCTTAATAACTTCTTTGGGAAGGTGTAGTACCACATTACCATTGAAGTATCGTCTGAGAGTTCCATTGCTATTCCGTTTAGTGGCATAATCCTTACGGACATAAATTTCATATCCTAGAAATTTAGCGTGGTCTTGTGCGTTTGTAATCAAGGTCTTTTCATCGGACATCTCTAGTTGCAGCATTTCCTGCATATATTTGGATATGTCGGCCTTGATTGTTTTACATTCGTCCTTGGTGCCTATTACTCCTATCAAGAAGTCATCAGCATACCTCACGTATTTCAGTCTACGAAACATTTTGTCCATATCATTACCACTTGGCATGTGGAGTATTTGTTTCTGCTTTTCACGAAGTTCCTCTGCCATACTTGCAGTTTTCTCAGCATCATCAACTTCTTTCAATCTCTTCTTCAGATAATGTACTCGGTTATTGAGTTTGCTGATTTCCTTATTCCGCTGTCTTACTTCACCATTTTTGAATCTCATGGCATATTCTTCCATGTACTTATCGAACTTGTCTAAGTAGATATTTGCCAGAATCGGACTTATTATACCTCCTTGTGGAGTTCCTGAGTACGTGTTGTTAAAGTGACATTCTTCCATATACCCTGCTTTGAGAAACTTGCGAATCAGTCGAAGGAATTTTTCATCCTCGATTCGCTCCTTCATAATTCCAATCAGTACATTATGGTCAATGTTGTCGAAGAATCCTTTAATATCTCCTTCTATGAACCATTTTGATCCGTTAAAATTATTTTGAAGACTTTTCAGCGCAGTGTGGCAACTTTTATGGGGTCTGAATCCATGTGAAGTCCATTCAAAATGTCCTTCATATATGGTTTCTAATATCATTCTAATTACCTCCTGTACCAATTTGTCCTCGAATGAAGGTATACCGAGTGGACGAAGTTTTCCGTTCTTTTTAGGTATATATATCCTTCGGGCAGGATTTGGGGTGTAGACTTCGCTTTTTAGGTCTGCAATAAGCTTTTCAATTCTTTCAATGCCCATTTGATCTATGGTCCTGCCATCGGTGCCCGGCGTCATGTTTCCCGGTTTTGCATGTATGCGTTGATAGGCGGTATAGAACATTTGTTCATTGAAGAGAATACGGTAGAGTCTTTCGTATTTGTAACGTAACTCTTTACTGTGTACACTTAAAATGTTTAATACTTTCTCTGGATTTCTCATACGTCTCTCACGTTTTCCGTTGTTTGTATTAAAGTTATAGGCTGTTCCCCTTCGCCATGTACAAGCTATTAACTTGCTCGGACTACTACGGGAACTCCGTTGCCATATTGGGTTTTCAGAACCTTTGTTCATAGCCTTACGGCATCCCAACTTAGGCAATCCCCATTTAGTTGCATAATAACTATTAGCGCGACAGATTGTCGGATGTGACTTTCGTTCTTGTCCGCTTATTGCGGCTGTGCCATAGTTGATTCTCTTTGCTCTACACTAACGCACAAAATAGGTAGAGTACTATGGAATGACGTTTGTAAAAGCCTTCCGTCATTGCAAGATTTGGTACCACTGAACTGTCATTTAACCAATCAAGGCTTCATCCTCGTATCTGTCTTTTCGTCTTGCTCATCAGCATCCTCTTGGCTATTAGAAGGCTCTGAGCTTTAATCAGTATGCTACACTCCCCGTCGGATTTCTCCTTTGGATAAACTGATTGACGATAGGACTATTTGAATCCTGTCCTAATCTCTTGCTAAAGAGATATTTATTATGCAGCCATTATGGGCGCACGGGCATATATTTGGGTAGTTTTTATATCGGCATGTCCAAGCATACATTGAACGCTTTCCATCGGCACATCATTCCCTAAAGCTACTGTACTTGCAAAGGTGTGCCTCGCTACGTGAAAGGTGAATTTCTTTTCAATACCGCAGATGTCGCCAATCTCTTCCAAATAATCATTTATTTTCTGATTACTGATCACCGGCAGAACTTTCCCGTTTTTCTGTTTACCCTTATATTTTTCCAAT
>DBTL01000127.1:493-3077 GCA_002307035.1 Bacteroides sp. UBA1317 | reverse complement strand
TGGGCTTTGGTTTGCCTGCAGCTATTGGTGCAGCATTTGGTGCACCCGGTAGAACGGTTTGTTTGTTCTGTGGTGATGGCGGTTTGCAAATGACCATACAGGAATTCGGTACCATTATGGAGACAGGCATTAATGTGAAGATCATTCTGTTGAATAATGATTTTCTCGGCATGGTGCGTCAATGGCAAGAACTTTTCTTCGAGGAAAGATACTCAAATACCCCAATGATAAATCCTGATTTTATTATGATTGCAGCAGCATACGGCATTAAAGGACGCAAAGTGTTGCAACGTGCTGATTTATCGGGAGCTATCGAAGAAATGCTCACTACCCCCGGATCGTTCCTTTTGGAAGTAGCGGTAAAAAAAGATGGTATGGTATATCCTATGATACCTGCCGGGGATACTGTGACAAATATGTTGTTAGGTTAATAAAAAGAGATTATGGATAAAACATTATATACCCTCAACGTTTATTCGGAGAATATCGCCGGTATTCTAAATCAGATTACGACTATATTTACCCGTCGACAGTTGAACATAGAGAGCTTGAATGTTTCAGCATCTTCTATAAAAGGTATTCACAAATATACTATTACGCTATCTACTGATGAAGATACGATTCAGAAGGTTACTAAGCAGATAGAAAAACGTATTGATGTGGTACAGGCTCATTACTTTACCGATGATGAAATCTTTTATAGGGAGATTGCACTCTATAAAGTTCCTACGCAGGAGTTGCTGGAAAGTAATCAAATAGAATACATCGTAAGTAGGCATAATGCGCGCATTATTGAAGTGAACTCTACCTTTCTGGTCATTCAGAAGTCGGGTACCACAGAGGAAACGCAGTCACTTTACGATGATTTGACAGAAATTGGTATATTACAATTCGTTCGTTCGGGGCGCATTGCCATCACCAAAAGTTGTGTGGAGAAGCTTAGTGAATACTTAACTGAAAGAGAAGAGAAGCATATCCGATGCAAAAAAAACTGTGAGGAATGAGTGACGAAGATAGTAAGATAGGAACATATCATTTTGTAGCGGAACCTTTTCATGTTGATTTTAATGGTAGACTGACAATGGGGGTACTGGGCAATCACTTGCTGAATTGTGCCGGATTTCATTCTACTGACCGTGGTTTTGGTATGGCCTCTCTGAACGAAGATAATTACACTTGGGTACTATCCCGTCTGGCTATCGAACTGGATGAAATGCCTTATCAGTATGAGGAATTTACGATTCAGACGTGGGTGGAGAATATCTATCGCCTCTTTACTGATCGTAACTTTGCTATTATTAATAAGGATGGAAAGAAGATAGGCTATGCCCGTTCGGTGTGGGCGATGATCAACCTTGCTACTCGTAAACCGGCTGATCTGTTGGCTTTGCATGGAGGAGGTATTGTTGATTATATCTGCGAAGAACCTTGTCCGATAGAAAAGCCTTCGCGCATTAAGGTTGACACACAAGAGATTACTTCGACTTTAGTTGCTAAATATAGTGATATCGATATTAATGGACATGTCAATAGCATTCGTTATATAGAGCATATCCTCGATCTGTTTCCTCTTGAAATGTATAAGATGAAGCGTATTCGTCGTTTCGAAATGGCTTATGTGACCGAGAGTTATTACGGTGATGAGTTATCGTTCATCAAACAAAAGGTTGCTGAAGGAGAGTATCATCTGGAAGTGAAGAAGAACGAACAGGAAGTTGTTTGTCGTTCGAAAGTAATATTTGAGTAAAAGTTTAAATTATATATTAACAATCAGTCGTCTTTCCGTTACCACGGAAGAGGCTTAAAAATTAAAAACAAAATGGCACAAATGAATTTTGGCGGGGTTACCGAAAATGTGGTAACACGCGAAGAATTTCCGTTAGAAAAAGCGCGTGAAGTATTGAAAGATGAGGTTATTGCCGTTATCGGTTACGGTGTACAAGGTCCGGGCCAGTCGCTGAACTTGCGCGATAATGGATTTAATGTGATCGTAGGGCAACGCAAAGGTGGTAAAACTTGGGAGAAAGCTGTAGCCGATGGTTGGGTACCAGGCGAAACTCTTTTCGATATTGCCGAAGCTTGTCAACGTGCAACAATTATCCAATACCTGCTTTCGGATGCTGCCCAGATTGAAGTATGGCCAACAGTAAAAGAAAACCTGACAGCCGGGAAAGCACTTTATTTCTCTCATGGCTTTGGTATCACATACAAAGAACGTACAGGTATCGTTCCTCCTGCTGATGTAGATGTTATCCTGATAGCTCCTAAAGGTTCGGGTACTTCTCTTCGTACGATGTTCCTCGAAGGCCGTGGGTTGAACTCTTCTTATGCTATCTTCCAAGACGCAACCGGTCATGCATGGGATCGTGTTGTTGCATTGGGTATCGGTGTTGGTTCAGGCTACTTGTTCGAAACGACTTTCAAGCGTGAGGTTTATTCAGACCTTACAGGAGAACGCGGTACATTGATGGGTGCTATCCAAGGATTGTTGCTTGCTCAATATGAAACATTGCGTGAGAACGGACATACCCCTTCTGAAGCATTCAACGAAACAGTAGAAGAATTGACTCAATCGTTGATGCCT
>DBTL01000127.1:0-211 GCA_002307035.1 Bacteroides sp. UBA1317 | reverse complement strand
AGAACGGTATGGATTGGATGTATGCGAACTGCTCTACTACAGCTCAGCGTGGCGCTCTTGATTGGATGGGACCATTTCACGATGCATCAAAACCAGTATTCGAAAAACTGTATCACGAAGTAAAAGTAGGAAACGAAGCACAACGCTCTATTGATTCTAACTCTCAACCGGATTACCGTGAGAAGTTGGATGAAGAACTTCGTCAACTTCG
>DBTL01000108.1 GCA_002307035.1 Bacteroides sp. UBA1317 | reverse complement strand
TAGATATAGTAATTGGACGCTTACACTTTATAATAAATTATTAGATGCGTCTGCTATTTTAGAAACTTTTCCTGAATCCGGAAAATTGGAACCTTCTTTAAGTGGCTTATCGGCTAAAGACTTTCGCGCTATAGTTGTTGAACACAAATATAAATTGATTTATTTCGTGGCAGACGATAAAGTGCTTATTGTAACGGTTTGGGACTGTAGACGCAATCCAGAGTCCTTAAAAGTATGAAACGGAATATCAACAGATGCCTTCTAAAGTTGCACATGAAAACAAAAGAGAAATTGGATGCTTTGATTTCCGATAAGACTTCGGGATGGCAGGCAAAAGCAGAATGGAGAGAAAAGAATGAAGCTTGGTTGGATAAATCGGCAAATATAGCAATAAAGATACTTCGTGAATTAAGACGCCAGTCAATAACTCAAAAGGAGTTGGCTGAAAGAGTAAATGTGTCGGCCCAATATTTGCATAAGTCAAGATGCAATAATGAAATATTATTTTAATTATGAAATCTACAGATGAATGCTTAGAACTGCTAAAACATTTTAAAGAAACAAATGCCGGTAAATATGGCATTAGAAGGTTAGGTGTGTTTGGCTCTGTAGCTCGTGGAGAACAGAGAGAAGACAGCGATGTGGATGTGTGTCTAGAGATTGATACTCCTAGTATGTTTAAGCTGGTTCACATAAAAGAAGATTTGCAAAAACTATTTAATTGCAAAATAGATATAATTCGCCTGAGAGATAAAATGGATTCTGCACTTCGGGTAAGAATTGAAAAAGAAGGATTGTATGTTTGACAAAGAGCTTTTGATCCCAATGCTAAGCAAAATCCGTTCGTTTGAAGAGAAAAAATGAATATTTACAATGTATTATATAATCGTATTTGTTCTGCTATTAGTAGCGGAACTTTTTTATTTCAAGGTAGCCGACAGATTTAATATCATCGATAAACCGAATGAACGTAGTTCGCACTCTCTTATCACTTTACGGGGTGGGGGGATCATCTTCTATTTTGGAGCGTTGACTTACTTCGCGACGAATGATTGGGAATATCCGTGGTTTATCTTCGGACTGACACTGATCACAGCTATCAGCTTTATGGATGATGTTTGCTCTGCTTCACGAAGGCTAAGGGTGTTGTTTCACTTTGCGGCAATGGCGATGATGTTTTACGAATGGGGGTTGTTCTCTCTTCCGTGGTGGACAATCGTAGTGGCTCTTATTCTATGCACGGCTATCATTAATGCATATAACTTTATGGATGGTATCAATGGCATTACGGGTGGTTACTCACTGGTGGTGCTCATCGCCTTGGCATACATCAATGTGGCTATCGTGCCGTTTGTGGAACCGGACTTGATCTACGCAGTGATGGCAGCGGTACTCGTATTCAACTTTTTCAACTTCCGCAAACAGGCAATCTGCTTTGCGGGCGATGTAGGGTCTGTGAGCATCGCATTTATTATACTGTTTCTCATCGGCCGACTGATCATTGCTACGGAAAATTTTAGCTATATTGTACTGTTGGCTGTGTATGGCACAGATACAGTATTGACGGTGATTCACCGCTTGATGTTACACGAAAACATCAGCTTGCCGCATCGGAAACATTTGTATCAGTTGATGGCTAATGAATTGAAGATTCCTCACGTGATTGTTTCTTCAATATATATGGCGGTACAAGCGACAGTCACTCTCGGCTTTCTGATATGGAGGCCGTATGGGTATGCGTATTTATTGGTGGTATTGCTACTACTAAGCGGAGTATATGTGTGGTTTATGAGAAGATATTATACATTACATAAGGCTACTTACTAAGTA
Source organism: Bacteroides sp. UBA1317 (assembly GCA_002307035.1). Classification (GTDB taxonomy): domain Bacteria; phylum Bacteroidota; class Bacteroidia; order Bacteroidales; family Bacteroidaceae; genus Bacteroides. The sequence continues at coordinate 16,569 of DBTL01000108.1, read as the reverse complement.
ATCCTGATTTTCGTATCACAAACATTCCTCCATTGTTGTTGCCAATTACTGAACCATGGTCAGTGGCATAAGAAGCGGTAAAACTCCATCCGTTCAATTTTGCAGGAGCATACGTCAACTCGGCCAGAGTATAGGTCTGCGTCTTCATCTTCTCGTAAGGCTGTTCATACGTACCCCAATTACGAGTGAGTGAGAGCATCATGCGGTAACTGAGTTCAGAGGTAGGATTACCTGTTATGCCGAAATGATTGACTAAAACTCTGTTGTTCTGGAATTGGATTTGTCCGTCAGTATTGTAAATAGGAGAGGTAAGCAATGGATTGCCAAGTCCCATACCCCAATGTTGCCAACCGCTGTAGATACCATGGTTGTAATAGTTATCAAAACTACTTGTTATTGGCCTACCGGACTTGGGAGAAGTTTGGTCGCGACTGCCCATGAATTCATACACAAATTGACTCACAACAGGATTTTTAGGAAAGGTTAGTTCAAAAGCATATAAACCGTCGACCCATGGATAACTAAATGCCAACATGGAGTGGTCTTCAAAATAGTGTTCATAATAAGCACGAAGTTTCCAATCTCCCGTATAATAGGAAAGGGAAGCATGCCAACTACCTACAATATTTCCTTCAATATTTTCCTGATCACTGACAGGAGATTCTTTGCCACCGGCCGAAGGGACAATTACTTTGAAGTAATTCTTCAATTTAGAAGGTAAATTAGTTTTTATCCCATCTACGTATTGTTTGCCACCAAATTGTGTTTCCATCTGAATTCCTCCTTCAAAAACAACCGGAAATTTCTGTCTGTTGCCGACCTTAAAATAGAAAGCTTTGGAATGATACAGTACCTCTCGGGTGCGTTTGGCCCGGGGTGTTGCAAAATCCTTCTGCCAGTTATCATCAGTAAAACGCCCGTAAGCGATGTGACCACGGATAGCCAACCATTCGTGGGTATGAGGAACAGGGAGATAGTCTGCCAAGCCAACCCATACCTGCGGAATGGGACGAGCATTACCCGATAGAGTCAGTCCACCACTAGAGAGTGTCGGATTCACAAACTCAGGCTGGCGCTCTTTGCTACCAATGCTTAATGTGATGCGACGATAGTTGAAATCGGCATAAGCCTGCTGTACGATAAATGAAGAGGTAAAGTTGTAAGCGGTAGCTAGTTCAAGACCGAAAGCATAGGAAAATGATTTTGCACTGTCCATGGGAAGGAAAAGTCCTGCCAAAAGATATCCATTATCTTTAGAAATGGAGCTGAGACCTTGCTTATTGGCTGAAAGCCATAACGGAGCATGTGAACCGGAGGAATTGGTAAGACCGGTTCTGATAGTGTATGTTAGTTCTTTCGTTGATTGTGCTTTTGCAAAAACAGATGCGAATGCTGCTAATAGTAGTGTCGTTACAGTTGATTTAGTCATTTTAGTCATTATATTTTGTTGATCTTTTGCAAAAATAGAGAAAAGATGTAAGATAACTATGTTCGTACGTTTTCTTTTAACCTCTTTTTAAATTTATAATGAAAGACGAATGGTGATGAATAGTTCGAATTCATGGATTAATATGAGAGTGTTTGTAGCCTTCGATGTATATATGTATATTTGTACGAAATATGATAATAATGAAAAAGATAGCATTAATCACCGGTATTACCGGACAAGACGGCTCATTTCTGGCCGAGTTTTTAATAGAGAAAGGATACGAAGTACATGGCATTATCCGCCGTTCTTCTTCATTTAACACGGCACGCATTGAGCATCTGTATCTGGATGAATGGGTACGGGATATGAAGAAGGATCGCTTAGTAAATCTGCATTACGGAGATATGACGGACAGTAGTTCGCTGATTCGTATCATTCAAATGGTGAAGCCGGATGAGATATACAATCTGGCTGCCCAGAGCCACGTAAAGGTCTCTTTTGATGTACCTGAATATACGGCTGAATCGGATGCGGTGGGTACGCTGCGTTTACTCGAGGCTGTGCGCATCCTTGGCTTGGAAAAGAAGACTAAGATTTATCAGGCTTCTACATCGGAGCTTTACGGCAAAGTGCAAGAAGTGCCCCAGAAAGAAACAACTCCTTTCTACCCACGTAGTCCGTATGGTGTGGCCAAGCAATACGGTTTCTGGATTACGAAGAATTATCGTGAAAGCTACGGCATGTTCGCGGTCAATGGTATCTTATTCAACCACGAGAGTGAACGCCGTGGAGAGACATTTGTAACGCGAAAGATCACACTGGCTGCCGCACGCATCGCACAAGGATTTCAAGACAAGCTTTATCTGGGTAATCTGGACTCATTGCGCGACTGGGGTTATGCGAAGGATTACGTGGAGTGCATGTGGATGATCTTGCAACACAAAACACCTGAGGACTTTGTGATTGCCACGGGTGAGTATCACACCGTACGCGAGTTTGCTACACTGGCATTCAAGGAGGTAGGCATCGAACTTCGTTGGGAAGGTAAAGAAGTGGATGAAAAGGGAATTGACGCAGCTACCGGCAAAATATTGGTAGAAGTCGATCCGAAATATTTCCGTCCGGCAGAAGTGGAACAGTTGCTGGGAGACCCGACAAAAGCCAAGACTTTATTGGGGTGGAACCCTACACAAACAAGTTTCCCTGAATTGGTACACATCATGGCAACGCACGACATGAAGTTCGTAAAGAAGCTGCACATGAGACAACAAATGGAGGAATAAACAGAAATGGATAAGAATGCAAAAATATATGTGGCCGGGCACCACGGACTGGTGGGCTCTGCCATTTGGCACAATCTATCTGATAAGGGATATATTAATCTGATAGGGAAAACTCACAGAGAGTTGGATTTACTTGATGGAGTAGCAGTACGTAATTTCTTCGACGAGGAGCAACCGGAATATGTGATTCTGGCGGCGGCACATGTGGGTGGTATCATGGCCAACAGCATCTATCGGGCAGATTTCATCTACAAGAATCTGCAAATTCAACAGAATGTGATCGGTGAGAGTTTTCGTCACAAGGTGAAGAAATTACTCTTCTTGGGTAGTACGTGCATTTATCCCCGTGATGCGGTGCAACCGATGAAAGAATCGGAATTACTGACCGGACCTTTGGAGTATACGAATGAACCGTATGCCATCGCTAAGATAGCCGGACTAAAGATGTGCGAGAGTTTTAATCTGCAATATGGCACAAACTATATTGCTGTGATGCCTACCAATCTATACGGGCCGAATGATAACTTCGATCTGGAGCGTAGCCACGTGCTTCCTGCCATGATTCGTAAGATTCATTTGGCACATTGTCTGAAAGAGGGAAACATGGAAGCAATATGCAAAGACCTGAGTCTCCGTCCGGTAGAGGGTGTAAACGGAAGTTGCTCTAAAGAGGAAATATTGGCTATCTTAAAGAAATACGGCATCAGCGAAACAGAAGTTATTCTTTGGGGAACAGGAAAACCATTACGGGAGTTCTTATGGAGTGAAGAAATGGCGGATGCAAGTGTGTTCGTGATGGAACATGTGGACTTTAAAGATACTTATAGCCAAGGGAACAAGGATGTTCGTAATTGTCATATCAACATTGGTACAGGTAAAGAAATATCGATCAAGGGCTTGGCCGAACTTATTGTAAAGATAGTGGGATATCGAGGTAAGTTGAACTTTGACAGTAGCAAACCGGACGGTACGATGCGCAAACTTACAGATCCAGGTAAGCTACATGAGTTGGGCTGGCATCACAAAATTGAGATAGAAGAAGGAGTGCAACGGATGTATGAGTGGTATTTGGGATAAAGTGTTCCGGCATATTTCATCAACTTTTTAAAAGAAAACGAGGTTAAAACAAGAAATTTCTTGATCTAACCTCGTCTATATATAGAGTATGTAAATGTGCTCTTACTTAAGAATATCAAGCGCTTTAAAACATTTATAGAGCTTATCAATCGCTATGTCAATCTGTTCTTGGCTGTGAGTAGCCATCAATGAGAAGCGAATTAATGTGTCGTTAGGAGAGCATGCGGGCGGAACCACGGGATTTACAAATACACCTTCGTCAAATAACATTTTAGTTACGATAAAGGTTTTATCCATATCGCGCACATAAAGCGGGATAATTGGAGTAGCGGTATGACCTATTTCGAAGCCCAGATCACGGAAACGTTTCAATGAATAGTGGGTCATATCCCATAAGTGTTGAATGCGTTCGGGCTCTGTTTTCATGATCTGAAGTGCGGCACGGGCAGCAGCAGTAGCTCCGGGTGTATTGCTGGCACTAAAGATATAGGGACGTGAATTATGGCGCAGGTAGTTAATTACCTCTTCGTCAGCAGCAATGAATCCTCCGATAGAAGCCAATGATTTACTGAATGTGCCCATAATAAGGTCTACGTCATTGGTCAGTCCAAAATGATCGCAAGTACCACGACCTTGTCTACCTAAAACACCTAGACCATGTGCTTCGTCAACCATGATGCTGGCATTGTACTTTTTAGATAAGCGAACAATTTCGGGTAGGTTGGCAATATCGCCTTCCATACTGAATACTCCGTCTACTACAATTAATTTCACCGATTCGGGTTTGCACTTTTGCAACTCTTTCTCTAACGATTCCATATCGTTATGTTTGAATTTCAAAGCAGTAGAGAATGAGAGGCGGCGCCCTTCAACGATAGAAGCGTGGTCAAGTTCGTCACAAATAACGTAGTCTTCACGACCTGTAACACACGACACAACGCCAAGGTTTACCTGAAATCCGGTAGAATAAATAATTGCATCTTTTTTCCCTACGAATTCAGCCAATTCTTTCTCAAGCTGAATATGAAGATCAAGTGTTCCGTTAAGGAAGCGTGAACCTGCGCATCCCGTACCGTATTTACGAGTAGCTTCAACGGCAGCTTCAATAACTTTCGGATGGTTTGTTAAACCTAGATAGGAGTTAGAGCCAAACATCAATACTTTTTTGCCGCTCATGATTACTTCTGTGTTCTGTTCACTTTCGATGCATCGAAAGTAAGGATATACGCCTTTTGCCTTCACTTGTTGGGGCAGATCGTACTTTGCTAACTTCTCTTGTAATAATCCCATGAATTTTTTATTAAATAAATCCGCTGTTGAGCCATTAATTAAACGGCTGTTAGCTCTAATTTTCACCTATGTGACTTTTAAACAGGGGGCAAAGATAATAAAAATATGAAATGAATGTGTCACAACTAAAAATATTTATATTACTTTTGCCAGTCAACAAAAGAATTGCACACATCGGAAGCCGTCTTTTTTATTGGGGTGCTACACTTAACTTTCTAAATTAAAAATACGGTTTTGTCAGTATACGAGTTAGAATGATGAAAAAAATACTTTTTATTATCAACCCTGCTTCAGGAACTCAAGGGAAAGAGTTTATCTTGAACCAATTGAGTGATGTGATAGATAGAGAAAAATATTCTTGGGAAGTGGTAAAAACCGAAAGGGCAGGGCATGCCGTTGATATTGCCGCTCAAGCTACACGCGATGGAATAGACGAAGTAGTAGCTATCGGGGGTGACGGTACAGTGAACGAAATAGCTCGCTCGCTCATTCACACAAAAACAACTCTGGGCATTGTGCCCTGCGGATCGGGCAACGGACTGGCAAGACACCTGCAAATTCCAATGGAACCCAGAAAAGCACTTGAAGTAATTAATGAGGGCTTACTTGATGTTATAGACTACGGTAAGATTAATGATATTCCTTTCTTTTGTACTTGTGGAGTTGGTTTTGATGCTTTTGTGAGTCTGAAATTTGCCAATGCGGGTAAAAGAGGATTGCTTACCTACTTGGAAAAAACCCTTCAGGAGAGTCTGACGTATCAAAATGAAACTTATGAGTTGGAAACAGAAGATGGCACAAAAAAATACAAAGCTTTTCTGATTGCCTGTGGTAATGCTTCCCAATATGGTAACAATGCGTATATTACCCCGCAAGCTACGCTTACGGACGGCTTAATGGATGTAACTATCTTGGAACCTTTTACGGTGCTGGATGTACCTTCGCTGGCTTATCAGCTTTTTAATAAAACGATTGATCAAAATAGTCGCATAAAAACTTTCCGCTGCCAGAAGTTACGTATCAATCGCAGTAAATCGGGTGTGGTGCATTTTGATGGAGACCCCATGATGATGGGTGAAAGTATCAAAGTGGAAATCATAAAGAAAGGACTAAATGTGGTTGTACCCCGAGAAAAAGAAAAAGATGCACGCAATGTGTTGCAAAAGGCACAGGAATATGTCAATGGGCTGCAGCGTCTTAATGAATTGTTCGTGGAAGACTTTGCACACAAAAATCGTATGATGATGAATAAAAATAGGGCATTACTGAAGAAGCTGACTAAAAGAGATTGATGTTTTAGGAATTAATATGTATTTTTGCACTTTCAAAAAAACTAATAGATAAATATAGGTATGTTCAGAACATATACGTGTGGAGAGTTACGCATCTCCGATGTGAATAAGCAGGTGACGCTGGCCGGATGGGTACAGCGCTCGCGCAAGATGGGAGGAATGACATTTGTTGATCTCCGCGACCGTTACGGAATTACGCAGTTGGTATTTAATGAAGAGTTGGATGCACCGTTGTGCGAACGAGCTAATAAGCTGGGGCGCGAGTTTGTCGTTCAGATAAAAGGTGTAGTTAACGAACGTTTTAGTAAAAATGCCAACATGCCTACAGGCGATGTGGAAATTATCGTTTCGGAACTGAATGTACTTAACGCTGCTGCAACGCCACCTTTTACCATCGAAGATAATACAGATGGAGGAGATGATATCCGCATGAAGTATCGTTATCTCGATTTAAGAAGAAATACTGTTCGCGCCAACTTAGAACTACGTCATCGGATGACAATGGAAGTGCGTCGTTATCTCGATAGCATGGGCTTTTTGGAAGTAGAAACGCCGGTACTTATTGGCTCTACTCCCGAAGGTGCAAGAGATTTTGTAGTACCATCGCGCATGAATCCGGGACAGTTTTATGCTCTTCCACAATCACCACAACTCTTCAAACAGTTGCTGATGGTGTCTGGTTTTGATCGCTATTTTCAGATTGTGAAGTGTTTCCGTGACGAGGATTTGCGTGCTGACCGTCAACCTGAATTTACACAGATTGACTGCGAAATGAGTTTCGTAGAGCAAGAAGATGTAATTTCTACGTTCGAAGGAATGGCCAAACATTTGTTTAAAACCATTCGTGGGGTAGAACTGACAGAACCTTTCGTGCGCATGCCGTGGAGTGATGCTATGAAATATTATGGTAGCGACAAACCTGATCTTCGTTTTGATATGAAGTTTGTAGAATTGATGGATGTGCTCAAAGGTCATGGCTTCTCCGTATTTGATGATGCTGCCTACATTGGCGGTATCTGTGCAGAGGGTGCAGCTGTCTATACTCGCAAACAACTCGATGCGCTAACCGATTTTGTGAAGAAATCTCAGATTGGTGCCAAAGGAATGGTTTATGCTCGCATAGAAGCTGATGGAAATGTAAAATCGAGTGTAGATAAATTCTACTCACAAGAGGTTTTGCAGCAGATGAAAGAAGCTTTTGGGGCTAAACCAGGTGATTTGATACTTATCCTCTCGGGTGATGATGCAATGAAAACACGTAAACAGCTATGTGAGCTTCGTCTGGAAATGGGTAATCAACTTGGATTAAGAGATAAGAACACTTTTGCATGCTTGTGGGTAATTGATTTTCCTCTTTTCGAATGGGATGAAGAACAAAAGCGATTCATGGCTATGCACCATCCGTTTACTTCGCCAAAATTGGAAGACGTCCATTTACTTGACAGCGACACTGGTGCTGTACGCGCTAATGCATATGACATGGTAGTGAATGGTGTTGAAGTAGGGGGCGGCTCGATTCGTATTCACGATAGCGAGTTACAAAACAAAATGTTCGGTTTACTGGGCTTTACAAATGAGCGTGCTCATGAACAATTTGGCTATCTGATGGATGCATTTAAATATGGTGCACCTCCTCATGGTGGGTTGGCTTACGGACTTGATCGTTGGGTATCTCTTTTTGCCGGACTCGATTCCATTCGCGATTGTATTGCGTTTCCGAAAAATAATTCAGGTCGTGACGTGATGATTGATGCCCCTGCTACTTTAGAAGCTGCTCAATTAGAAGAACTTAATCTGATAATAGATTTAAAGGAGCATAAGAGCTATAAATAAGCTATTTGCGTAATAAAGAACTAGTTTAGTTGTGGCCACAGATTATACTGAATAGTGCAGATATCATCTCCTGCATTTGAGGTTAATCTGTGGTTTTTTAATTTTATAAAAGATATATGAAAAAATATTTTTGAGCTATGTGCCCGTTATTAATCAGCTTGGTGAGTCTCTAAATATTCTTTCAATCGATAGAGCCGCGTGATTGAAGCATTATAAAATGGATCGGGATAGTGTTTCTGAATGTCGTATATGTTAGCCACAATAAATCTGGGTACATCATAAATGTTTTCATAGTCGGTCAGCTTCACGCTCTGAGGTACTTGTGCGCTTTGTGCCCATGTTATTATATCTTTTACGCTCTGTTCATCGAAGTTGTATTCCATCGTTTTTTATGCAAAGATATAAAAATAGAGCATATTTTATAGTGACAGATAAAGAATCATTTTGCTACTATGAACAATTTCTTTACCTCATCTGTTTAAATTATGTGTTTTTCATAGTATTAGATATAAGATTAATAGAAAAGATTGTACCAGCTTGGGATGAGTAAGTACATCGGGAACAGAAGAGTCTGTTTTTTTGATAAATGTGTTATAAGCACCGGTTCTTTAGAGCCGGTGCTTTTTTTACCCCGTTTTTCTTCGTTTTTATAGCAAGTTACAAATAAATTTCGTACGTTTGCGTCATAAATACTAAAGGAAAGACAATGAATACATCTGTTATCTTTCAATATTTAAAAGAACTTGCACAGAATAACAACCGTGAATGGTTCAATGAACATCGCAATGAATATGAAAAAGCCCGTGTGGAGTTTGAAAGCCTCTTAACAGCTTTCATTTCGCATATCTCGTTATTCGATGAAACTATCAAAGGCATACAAGCTAAAGATTGTACTTATCGCATTTATCGTGACACTCGCTTTTCACCGGATAAAACCCCTTACAAAAATCATTTCGGGGGATATATCAATGCGAAGGGAAAGAAATCGGAACACTGTGGTTATTACATACATTTACAGCCAGGCAATTGTTTAATTGCAGGAGGTAGTTGGTGCCCGCCGCCTAAGATACTAAAGGCTTTGCGGCAAGCCATATACGATAATATTGAAGAGTATCTTTCCATTGTGGAAGATCCTGAGTTTAAGAAGTATTTTCCTGTCATTGGAGAGACTTTTCTCAAAACTGCACCCAAGGGATTTCCGAAAGATTTCAAGTATATCGATTATCTTAAATGCAAAGAAATTAGCTGCATGTACTCCTTCCCAGATAGCTTTTTCACGGCTCCTAATGCTGTGGAAGAAGCTGAGAGTGCTATTCGTCAGCTAAAACGCTTTATTGACTTTCTCAATTATACCATCGATGAAATAGAAGCTTAAATTTATAATAATCAACAATAAAAAACATCAGACTCATGGTAGTAGACATTTTAGAAAATTTAGAGAAATACGCATCGTTGAACCCTTTGTTTGCTCAAGCTGTAGCCTTTTTAAAATCTCAGAATTTTCATTCTTTGGAAGTTGGTAAAACCGAACTAAAAGGGAAAGATCTTGTAGTGAATGTAGCACAAACAAATCCGAAGACTAAAGAACAAGCTAAGTTAGAGACTCATAATGAATTTATTGATATTCAAATTCCACTTTCAGGAACAGAAGTGATGGGATATACTCCCGCTAAGGATTGCCTGCCGGTGAATGCAATTTATAATACAGAGAAAGATATTACTTTTTTCGATGGATTAGCCGAAACTTACATTACTGTGAAACCTGGTATGTTTGCCATTTTCTTCCCCCAAGATGGACATGCACCCGGCATTACACCCAATGGGGTAAAGAAGGTTATCGTAAAAATAAAAGCATAAGTACTGAAAAAACCAAAATTCATCCTAATCATGGAAAGAACTCTTAATTTAATCAAAAATGACCCATGGCTTGAACCCTTCAAAGACGCTATAACAGGGCGTTATCAGTATGCTATGGATAAGAAGTCCGAACTGACAAATGGAGGGAAGCAAACGTTGTCGGATTTTGCTTCGGGATATCTTTATTTTGGTCTGCACCCAACAGCTAACGGATGGACTTTTCGCGAATGGGCACCCAATGCAACGCGTATCTATCTGGTAGGAACTTTCAATGATTGGACAGAAAAAGAAGAATTCTCATTGATACGTCTTGAAAATGGGATTTGGGAAATCAACCTGCCTAAAGAAGCGATACATCATGGGGATTTGTACAAGTTGATTGTGTGCTGGGATGGAGGAAAGGGAGAGCGTATCCCTGCATGGGCCACGAGGGTTGTACAGGATGAAAAAACGGCCATATTCAGTGCACAAGTGTGGAAACCTGAAACACCATTTGCTTTTAAAGAAAAGACATTTAAGCTCACTACAAATCCATTGCTCATTTATGAATGCCATATTGGTATGGCTCAGCAAGAAGAGAAGGTGGGTACATATAACGAATTTCGCGAAAAAGTTTTGCCACGTATAGCAAAGGGAGGATATAACTGTATACAAATTATGGCCATTCAGGAACATCCGTATTACGGCAGTTTTGGCTATCATGTATCTAACTTTTTTGCAGCTTCTTCTCGTTTTGGTACGCCGGACGAATTGAAACAGCTTATCGAAGCGGCTCACGAACTGGGTCTTGCGGTTATTATCGACATTGTTCATTCTCATTCGGTCAAGAACGAAGTAGAGGGTTTGGCTAATTTCGCAGGAGATCCTTGCCAATATTTCTATGAAGGTGCTCGTCGTGAACACCCGGCGTGGGATTCACTTTGCTTTGATTATGGAAAAAATGAGGTACTTCATTTCCTCTTATCAAACTGCAAGTATTGGTTAGAAGAATATCAGATAGACGGTTTCCGTTTTGATGGAGTTACTTCTATGCTTTATTATAGTCATGGGTTGGGAGAGGCTTTCGTTGACTATTCCGATTATTTTAATGGATATCAGGATGGCGATGCTATTTGTTATTTGACCTTGGCCAATGAGATGATTCATCAGGTAAAACCTACTGCTATAACAGTTGCTGAAGAGGTATCAGGTATGCCCGGACTTGCAGTTAAAGTGGAAGACGGTGGTTACGGATTTGATTATCGTATGGCCATGAATATTCCGGATTATTGGATCAAAACCATCAGAGAAAAGATAGACGAAGATTGGAAACCTTCGAGCATGTTCTGGGAAGTGACTAACCGCCGTAAAGATGAGAAGACGATATCATATGCTGAGAGTCATGATCAGGCTTTGGTGGGCGACAAAACGATCATTTTTCGTTTGATAGATGCTGAAATGTATTGGCACATGCAGAAAGGAGACGAAAATTACATTGTGAATCGTGGCATCGCATTGCATAAGATGATTCGTTTGCTTACATCATCTACCATCAATGGCGGTTATCTCAACTTCATGGGCAACGAGTTCGGACATCCTGAATGGATTGATTTTCCTCGTGAAGGCAACGGGTGGTCGTGTAAATATGCTCGTCGCCAATGGGATTTGGTAGATAACAAGAATTTGGCTTATCACTATATGGCCGATTTTGATATTGACATGCTCAAAACTATTAAAAGTGTGAAAGACTTTCAGGCTACCCCTGTGCAAGAGATATGGCACAATGATGAAGATCAAATTCTGGCTTATCAACGCAAAGATTTGATTTTTGTATTCAATTTCAATCCTATGAAGTCGTTTACCGATTATGGTTTCTTAGTGGCTCCTGGTACATATGAAGTAGTGCTAAATACCGATAGTTCCACTTATGGTGGACAAAATCTCTCAGATGATAGTATTAAACATTTTACTCTTGCCGATTCACTTTATGAATCGGAGAAAAAGGAGTGGGTAAAACTTTACATACCTGCGCGTACAGCAATGGTACTTAGAAAGACAAAATAGCTTGAGTCTGACTATTTCATAGACTATGAACAAATAGAAACATAAAAGAGGGAGGTGAAAGCTTCTCTCTTTTATGTTTCTAAAAATAGATATTTTCTTTCTACTGCTTTTTTTAGTATATCTGCTCATCTTTTTTTTTGATTTATAAGAGATTTTATTTTATTTGTAATAACTTTGTTGCATCAACTTTGGGAGATCACTAGACGGATCAATCTAAAAGCTAAAATAATGATTTATCGAATTATTCAAATATATCTGTTATGAAAAATAAACATTATTGTCTCTTGTTCGGACTAATGATACACGCTGTATCAATCTTTGCTCAAGATACATCGATAGGAAAATATCTGCTTTCTTTTCACGCTGGTCCATCTCAGTATATGGGGAAATTTATGGGAATCACAGACTATTCTAACCAGTATCGTGAGGATTTACGAAATGGCATTGCGTGGAATGTAAACTACTATTATTTGACGAACAAACACATCTTCAACTCATGGAAATTTGCTCCGGGCTTCATGTATGAAGGATCACGGTACGAAAACTCTCATAGCGATGGTTCTGATAAAATTCAAATACACTTTGTTTCACCGCAACTAGCGTTATTTATGGTGAAGGAGAAATATACTTTATCTCTTTCAACTGGTCTTGGCTATCAATTCTATAAGGATAAAAGTAGCGTATATGATACTCCTCGGAAAGTATCCATGAATAAGATTGCCTATAATTTATCAGCAGCAGCAGAATATCTTTTTTCTTCTCAATGGGGTGTTTCCGGGAAAGTCAATTGGATCATGAGTAATTCAGACAGTTATTCTGTCAGATACCACGGTCAAACATGGAAAGTCGAAAGTCCTGAGTCAAGTGACGGAGGAGGAGATTTCTCTCATATCTCTTTGTTAATTGGTTTAAACTATCATTTTTAATAAGACTGAACTATGAAATATCTCGTGCTTATTTGTGCATTGTTTCTCTGTATCGCTTGCGAAGAGGACAGATCTGTTGATCCTACTATTATGCCTGAGGAAACAACAACCGGTGAAAACACCTTCGGTTGTTTGATGGATCGTTGGGTATATGTTAGTGGCAGATGGGGAACGCCAATCACCACTTACTCAAAACAAGAGGGCAACACATACAATATGACAATATCTGCGGAAGTTGATTTAAAATCATACATAACTTTCACTATTCTCAATCCGAAGCAAGGGCAAATAGTAGATTATACCGATGCTTCTTTCGATACTCAATCACTTGAAGATGGAAAAGTTCACATCACCCGTATGAGCAATGGCATCATTAGTGGCACTTTCGAAGGAACTCGTATGACTAAAGGACGTTTTGACTTGAAATATAGAGAATAAAGTTAATACATATCCTATTAAGCGTTACAACTTTATTTTCAAAATCTTACCGCCATATGCTCCAACGAATGTTTCGGTAGCCTTGTAAGGAAGCAAGCTTATAGTCTCTTTCTTGCCCGTGAGCAAGTCCGTAGCTTGGCACGATTCTATCTGAGGTATTTGCAAATAATCGAAAGCATGTGACGGAAGATTTACTGCCACCTCTGCTGAGATGCAATCAAAGTTGACCAAAACAAGAAGTAACTCACGCTTGTGTTTCCGCAAAAAGACGTATTGCTTGTGCTCGTTAAATCGCCAACCATTATGGTTCACATACATCAGATCGAAAAAAACGCCTTCGGATATGGCCTGTTCCTTATTGCAAAGATTGAGTATCTGGCGGTAGGTTTTTTGTAAGTATTTCTGTTCTTCAGTCATTTTCTTCTCATCAAACTGACCTCCGTTTCTCCATCGACGAATGCTATCTATGCTCCAATAATCAAAGATAGTTGTTCTCCCGTCTCTTCCACTAAAGCCTTCATTGTCCATGCCTGGTTCGCCAAGCTCCTGGCCAAAGTAAATCATCATTGGATTCGTATTCATGCAAGCAGAAACAATGAGAGCAGGAATACCTTTGCGAGGGTCACCAATAAAGAAATCTGAAGCAATGCGTTGTTCATCGTGGTTCTCTAGAAAATTCAACATTTTCTGTTCAATACCTCCCAAACTTTGCCAACTTCGACTAATAGCAGTGGCTGAATCATATCCGCAGGTCACGTTGCGAAGCGTATCATACAGTCCAACTTTATCGTATATGTAATCAAACTTGCCACGTTGCAAATAGTTGCGATATTCGGCAGGATTGTACACCTCAGCAATGAAAAGTAGCTGTGGATGTTTCTCCTTTACTTGTGGAATGACCCACTCCCAAAACGCCACGGGGACCATCTCTGCCATGTCACAACGAAAGCCATCAATGCCTTTTGCTGACCAGAATAGAAGAATATCCAACATCTTGGTCCACGTGTCGGGGATGGGAGAGAAGCAGCAAATGCCACCATTTGGGTAGTCTATACCATAGTTGAGCTTCACAGTTTCATACCAGTCATTTATGTTGGGAGAAGCATCAAAACGATTATTACCCGTAGCCTTTGCCGGAGATTCACGGTAAGGCTCATCAGTACCGGCTTTGAGATCGAATTGCCCCCGAAATTCCGATTGAGGAATATAGTAAAAATTATTATACGGGCTGAATGATTGGTTCACATCGTCATTGGCACCTAGTTCTTCTGTTCCTTTAGGTTGCACATCGGAATGATATTGGCGCGCTACGTGATTGGGTACAAAGTCAATAATCATCTTTAAGTTGCTTGCATGCGTACGCTCAACGAGTTTTTCAAATTCAATCATTCGTTGCTGAACATCCAGAGCCAAATCCGGATCCACATCATAATAATCTTTTATGGCATACGGCGAACCGGCTTTACCTTTCACTACAGCTGGATGGTCAAGCCGAATATTGTATCGTCTATAATCTGTTTGAGTGGCATGCTCAATGATTCCTGTGTACCATATATGCGTAACGCCAAGTTTTTTAATTTCTTCAAAGGCTTTGGGAGTAAAGTCGGCAAACTTACCACAACCATTGGCTACTATGTCGTTGTTGTTGATGCAGTGATTGTTATCATTACCAAACAAGCGTGGCAACACCTGATATATGATGATTTTCTTTTTGCTCTTCATTTCTTGCTGGTGTTTAATGATTTCTGATTATTTCCATATTTTCCCTTTTTCTGCGATAAGTTGAGTTAATTGCTCACTTCCCGTCTTGTAGCCTAGTTCAAAGATTTCTTCAGCCTTTTGCAATTCACGATTACTAAACCCGTTAAGATTATAAGGTTCGATCAATAAGTCACAATGTTCAAACTCTTTAAAAGTATTGGCTCTGAACATTAAGTGATAAGAGCGCAAAGCAATACCCACAATGTTCATTTTATACTTCTCCATATTCAAAGGGCTTACGTTGATAGCTACCACTTTATCACACTCTTGGCGAATGATTGTGGCAGGCAGATTCATAAATAATCCTCCGTCAACATAGTGCACGCCATTGATTTTGACTGGAGCAAAAAGTACAGGCATACAGCACGAAGCTGCAACACGCTCGGCAATATTTCCTTTACGAAACTGAATACTTCTGCCATGATCCAGATCAGTTGCTGTCACAATAAGAGGTATCTTCAGTTCTTCCAGCTTTTGAGCTTTTAGGTTGCTTCTCAGAAACTCCTGAAACTCTCCCAGTTCAAATAATCCCACTTTAGGAATAACCATTTTAGTGAGATCCTGAAATTTGTGTCCGGAAAAATAGTCAAGTACTTTATAAGGTTCATTTCCATCGGCATAGAAAACTCCAGCTAAGGCACCCGCACTCACTCCGGAAATGATGTCCGGACGAATGCCATGTTCCAACAGGGCCTGCATGACGCCTAAATGTGCAAATCCCTTTATAAAGCCACCGCTTAGAGCATAACCTATATTATATGAACGATTCGTAATTTCCATCTGCATATTATCTCTGAATTGTTGGCCACGAAGTTAATAATATTTCCTAAGGTTTGGATTGACTTAAAACAAAAAACTGTTAATCAAATCGATGTTTACCTTTCTTTAAGTAGTTTATGGGATAGATTAAGAGGACACTTAGTCAAAATAGACCATCTCTTAATCTATATAGGAGAGAATGAGAATTTATTCTACAATACACAACGTACATAACTTCAGCATAGTTAATTCAGTATTTCAAGGTCCCCCTTTCACAAAGCTTTGCAGAGGGGAATACTATAAGTATTAAATATAAACATTAGGATAAAATTTCTTCCCTAAAGATCAAAATCCGAAGTTATCAATTTTAATCTTTTCCTTTTTTTCTTCTTTAAATGGCTTGGCGGCTATCTGCACCGGATTACCTTCAATGTGAACGGCTCTGTAGGGGCGTGCGGGACAAACATACTCGCAACCACCGCAGCCTACACAAATATCTCTGTCTACTTTAGGGATAGTCAATCCGTCTTTATAGGGTACCATAGCAATAGCTTGAGTGGGGCAATGTTCCGAACAGGCTC
>DBTL01000144.1 GCA_002307035.1 Bacteroides sp. UBA1317 | reverse complement strand
CTTCATACTCCGCGATAACTACGGACTCCGGCTTAATTTTTCCTGATCTATCTACGATGAGCCAATCCTTTGGATAAATCCCCATCGACTCTAGAGCATGACCGGACATCTCCATGAGATAGGTTCCGGGTCTATTCTTAACTAGAGAATTTAGATCAAAAGGCTTCGCTTCATACCCGCGAGCGGGGGAGGGGAATCCGGTCTCCATGTAATGAACACTATACGGGTGTGTAGCTATAAGTCAAGAGGGATTTTTACCTCTTCTTAGTAAAGAAGCCCCCCAAAAGGCTTATCTTGAGTTCATGGTAGCCACAATAGAACGCTCAGAGTTGCTCGAACTGCTCATGGGTGAAAAAGTGGGCTCGGGATATATGCTTGTTATTTTACAAACTCCGCTCGATATGAAAATACTTTTTCATATGATGGCTGAACGTCAGGGATTCATTGGCGTACAAAATTAAAGCTATGCTCTGATAATGATTCAATCACAAATGTATAAAGATTTGCAGGAATAAAAAAATGGAGAAAGCATTCGAATTTGCATTTACTGATAAACTTGAATTGGTCGGAGCAAGTGACTACAGGCTTGATAATCAATTTATCGATGATGGCAAGACTAAATGTTTGCAAGAATACTATAAGGATCGGCATAATCCAAGCCTTGAGATTGAACATTCGAATCGAATATTTGTTTTTGTGTAATTTGCTAAACTTAAATTCTTTGCTGTCGGCATTTATATCAATTACGATTTTGAGAGTGCTGGGATCAAGGGAATTTCGGCTACTTTATCTGAATTAAAGAAATGCCTCCGATCCTCATGACTCCCTTCATCTTATTGAATTCCTTGCTTGGCAAAAAAACACATACACAGTACCGTGCTCTCGTCAAAGCTACATAGAACTGCGCTCTTGTTTTTTCTGCTAACGGCAAATCATTATCAAGAAGCCAATTTATCATGTCTTTTGTTGGGAAGAGCAAAACGTTATCAAATTCTCTCCCTTTTGATTTTCCTATATTCATTGCATTTCGTTTTTTTATAACGTTTTTTGCATCTTTTCGAGGACGAAGTTGCATAGCATTGTATCGTTCCGCGAATTCTTCGGCAGACAATTCATCAATAAAAAATACTCCGTCAAGGCCGTTTTTTAAAACGTTACCGGCTATAGGTCGCTGATATTGTGGATAAAGTGCTGATGACACTTCGATGATTGCGGCATTGTTGCGAAATGAAGTTGCAAGTGTTTTAGTGTCGATTTCGGTATCAATACCTATACATTCTTTTACCAAAAACTCATCTATATTGCCATGATTGTATTTTTTGTAAAGGTCGTCATAATGTGTTTTATATGTCGTTTGACGTGGATCAGCAACCAAAGTCACAGGAATACCAAAGGACATTATCTGCTTAATAAACTCTAAATCATATCCAGCCAAGTCTTGCGCTTCGTCAATATATATTGAATCATAAATTGCCGCTAATCTTTTTAGTAAGACCTTATTTTTTTTATCTATACATTTCACAGCGAATTTGGCAATCTTGTCCGAATAAATCCGATCTCGTGAATTGAAGTAATGACGCCTTGTGTCGGTTTCGGGGTAATATACTGGAAATCCTCTTCTGTTTTCATATTTTTTTCCTGATTTTTCATTTACAAGAATCATCCCTTTGATTTCAGGCTCGTACATCTTCCCTTGATATGGCCTAACACCATGCTTCAGAAGAAAGGAAAACCATGATAGCACTTCAACATTTTCAGGTATATAACCGTTTATTTGAAAAAGTCTATCCTTGATGCATTCCTCATTTTCATCAGTATATGTAACGATTAAGATTCTCTCCGGTTTTTTTGATAGTGCGCGTTTACAGAGATGAGTAGTTTTGCCTGATCCTGCGGCGGCGAGCAAGAGGCAATTCATTACTCAATCGCCTCATCAATATATTGTGGAAATAGCAAAGTCTTATTGGTATTAAAAAACGCTAATGCGCATTCTGTTTTGTTGTCATGCATAAATATATGCAGTTCATCATCACTCGAAAATGTTTTATTTAGAATTATTTCTAGTGCCTTTCGACCATTTGCTTTTAACATTTTTGGTTCGAGTGTGTTATAGTTAAATGGTCGCTCATTGATTTTTAGTTCGCCAGAATCTACAGTTTTATCGAAACATAGTTTAATGTGTTCATTGGTATATTGGGAAAATCGTTCAGGTAACCTCTCGGGGTGACCATCATTGTCTGTGACAACGCATATTTCTAAATCGAGTTTCTTTGCAATTGTGAGGAATCGTTTAAATGCCATACCAACAGAAATGACATCAATACCGTCTTGTATCGGAAGCCTCCCCCCATTTTTCATTTGATAAGCTTTCTGGATAATAAGCTCATCAGAATCACCTTCAACAAGGATTGCCTTTTTACATAACAAAAGCCTTAGTGTATCGTAGCCCGAAAGTTTACTGAAGAAATCTTTGTCCTCTTGATCCAGATCGCTGAATGGTATATTTTTTTTTGATCCTAGAAGTAGAAGAGAATCAAGTCCAAGTTTATTCGCTACAAAGCTACTATGGGTCGTAATAAGTAATTGCCGAACTCCTCTAAGAGTAGTTATATCAAGAAGCAACTCATTAAGCTTGGAATATGATAAATG
Organism: Bacteroides sp. UBA1317; assembly: GCA_002307035.1. Lineage (GTDB taxonomy): Bacteria > Bacteroidota > Bacteroidia > Bacteroidales > Bacteroidaceae > Bacteroides. Next base: position 1,963 of record DBTL01000144.1, on the reverse strand, counting down.
GTTTTCAGGTTCTTCTATTAGCAGGATATTTTTTTCTTCAGCTTTTTTATGAGCAATCGCGACTTTCGTTTTAACAATACTCTGCTCGCCTTTCCCAGAATGAACAAAAGGAATACCATCAATAAAGGTAAATAGGCCTGAATCCCAAGCATTTGTCGTTATCTGTTCGACACCAATAGATATTTTCTTTCTCGATATCTTGGCGGCCATATCGATTTTGTCGTTTATTTTAATGATGGCATCATCTTCAGCGAAAGACTCACTTGACTTTCTTTGCGCACGAAGTATTTCAATGAGTTCATCTTTATCGAGGAGGTCTTTGATAATTTTCGATATATACAAATCATTTCCATTCGCTGGACGACTTTGTGTTGAGTCAATAAACGCCGACTTGAGCGGAATGTGTCGTATCGATATCTCTCTTTCTCTAGCAAAGGTTTCCCAAAAAATACCATAAAGCTCTATAGGAAGACCTGAGTAATCACCAAGTTTTATCCATTCTTCGTATAGATCGTTATTTCGTTCATCGAGCCTTATATGAACCGAAACCCCGCAGGATTCTTCCTTGCAAGAGTTCTTATCGCCTAAGAATTCCGCCAGGCCCTCTCCATCAAGATGTAGTTCGATCGTGATAAATGGTGGAGGAGTCTTATTATCTGTTGTAAGGCTGGCTAGATAGGTTTCTAAATTACCTTTATTGAATAGTGCCTGGGAGATCTCATTCCTAATATACCTATGGTTTATTAGCCCTGACAAGCAAATGTCGATAGCCTCCAATATCGTAGATTTGCCAGACTCATTGTCGCCAACAATGATATTTATATCAGGTCGAAATGTAAGATCGAGTTTTTCGAATTTCTTATATCCTATTATAATCGCCCTTTTTATATGCACTGCGTACTCCTTTTGCTTTTGAGATAGATGAATTATTTATCGCTTAAAAGCCTCGTGATATAATCGAACGAAGATAATTTAATCTCATTGATCGTTGTGTACTTGCGTCTACTCCAAATAACTTGGTCGCCATCTTTTTCTTTTATCGATGCCTTCAATTCTCCGGCTTTCTCGAAAATAGTAACAACATAGCCATCAGCTATTAGGTACTCATTACCTTTTGCAGAAATCTTCCATTTTCTGCTAAGCCATCGCTTCTTTTTTCCCGTTCTTGATTTCATGCCATTTTCGCGTTTTTGGGCTTCGCTTAAATTGCCCTCCATGTTTCCAGCACATACACAACCGACTCGAAGAACCTTACTAAAGTTTAGATGTTGCATATGGTGAACATAGCGAATTGTTTGTGTCTCGCACATCTCGCAAATCAGCGAGGGCTCACCTAAATCTTCAATCTCAATGCAATCCCAGTCTTTGTGAGGTATTCCGATAGTAGACCATTTCCCACGTCCATTGGCGATCGATTCTTGTTCATTCATATTTGCCTCTGTATGTTTCACTCTTTTGTGTGAAAATTATCTGGACTCCATTAGGGATAATCTGATGAAAGAGTCTAGACCGCTATTAGGATTCAGACAAATAGAAACTGATTCCGATTTTCTATTCATGATTGATAAACGAGCCTTCCCAATACCCGCAAGAGGCCTCTTTATTTGTCACGAAAGTATACCTTTATGACTCTACCAAATAGGTGTCATAAAATCCATTTGACGACATTCTGACAGTATGTTATTATTAGACAAGGTTTCTGACACTATTGATCTGGAGGTAATAATGCCCAAGATAGGCTATGTCCGTGTTAGTTCTACAAGCCAAACCACAGCCCGTCAGGACGATGCAATGGCTGAGTTAGGTGTAGAGCGCGTATTTATAGAGAGGATCAGCGGCAAGAGTGCGAATAGACCGGAGCTAAAGAAGATGTTGGAATATGTTCGGGAAGGGGACACGGTAGTCGTCGCCGATATATCCCGCCTCGCGCGTTCGACTCGGGACTTGCTCTCGATTGTTGATA
>DBTL01000093.1:1969-2750 GCA_002307035.1 Bacteroides sp. UBA1317 | reverse complement strand
GCACATTTTTCAGTAAATTCAGCATGAGCAGCAGGCATAATGTCCGTCACATACTTAAAGTCAGCACGTTCTTCCATCAACTTCAACAATTCTGCTTCATTAATCACCTCTTTACGAGCCGTATTTACCAACATAGCCCCTTTGGGCATATCTTTCAACAAAGTATAGTTAATAGAGTTTTTCGTTTCAGCAGTAGCAGGAATATGCAGAGAAACTACGTTACAAGTTTTGTATAATTCTTCAGCAGAATCACAGGCCGTTACTCCGTCTTTTTCTATCACCTCTTTGGGACAGAAAGCATCGTACGCATAGATTTCCATGCCAAAACCTTTGGCCACACGAGCTACGTTGCGTCCCACATTCCCATAAGCATGAATACCCAGTTTCTTACCCATCAGTTCAGTTCCTGAAGTTCCATTGTAGAAGTTACGAACGGCGTATACCATCATGCCCAATGCTAATTCAGCTACCGCATTCGAGTTTTGTCCGGGAGTATTCATCACACATACACCATGAGCTGTAGCAGCATCCAAGTCCACATTATCATATCCGGCACCGGCACGAACTACTATTCTTAGCTCTTTAGCAGCATCCAAAACCGCTGCATCAATAATGTCACTGCGGATAATGATAGCATTGGCATCCTTCACTGCATCAAGCAATTGTGCCTTTTCAGTATATTTTTCGAGTAAAGCAAGCTCAAATCCGGCAGCTTCAATTTCTTTACGAATACCGTCTACGGCCACTTTGGCAAACGGTTTGTCTGTAGCAATAAGTACTT
>DBTL01000093.1:0-1731 GCA_002307035.1 Bacteroides sp. UBA1317 | reverse complement strand
GGTTTGTCTGTAGCAATAAGTACTTTCATAGTAATATCAATATTATTAAATGAATCACCACAGATTGCGCAGAGATATTTCACAGATTAAGTCCTTTTCTCTATCTGCGCCCTGTGCAATCTGTGGTGAAAACTTTATTTATAATTCGCTTAGTGCAGCTTCTCAAACTCCTGCATGCAGTCTATCAAAGCTTGAACACTTTCCTTGGGCAGGGCATTGTAGCACGAAGCGCGGAAGCCACCTACCGAGCGGTGTCCCTTGATACCTATCATACCTTTTTCTGTAGCAAGCTTTTGGAAATCAGCTTCAAGCTCTTTATATTCAGGAGCCATCACGAAGCAGATGTTCATACGCGAACGGTCTTCCTTGGCTGCAGTGCCTACAAACAGTTTGTTGCGTTCAATTTCAGCATACAGCATATCGGCTTTTTCAGTAGCGCGACGCTCCATTTCTTTCACTCCACCTTGTGCTTTAACCCAACGAAGAGTAAGCAATGCCGAGTAGATAGGTACCACAGGAGGAGTATTGAACATTGAACCATTATCAACATGTGTCTGATAATTCAACATAGTAGGAATATAACGAGATACTTTCCCTAAAGCATCATTTTTCACAATAACAAATGTAAGACCAGCCGGAGCAAGGTTTTTCTGAGCTCCACCGTAAATGCAAATGTACTTTGAAACATCAATAGGACGTGAGAAAATATCAGATGACATATCAGCCACCATCGGAATAGGAGAATTAAGATCTTCTTTTATTTCTGTTCCAAAAATAGTGTTATTCGTCGTGATATGAAGATAATCTGCATCGGCTGGTACTGTATAGTCTTTTGGAATAAATGAGTAGTTTGCGTCAGCCGAAGAAGCTACTTCTACTACGTCACCAAAATTTTTTGCTTCTTTCATTGCCTTCTTAGCCCATGTACCAGAATTAAGATAAGCAGCTTTCTTCTCAAGGAAATTAAACGGTACCATGCAAAATTCCAAACTGGCACCACCACCAAGGAAAAGCACCGAGTAACCCTCGGGGATGTTTAGTAATTCCTTAAATAATGCTTCAGCTTCGTCAACCACAGGTTGAAAGTCTTTAGCACGGTGACTGATTTCCATTAAAGAGAGGCCGGAACCATTAAAGTCCAAAATAGCCTTTGCTGTCTCCTCTATTACTTCGCGTGGAAGAATGGAAGGCCCGGCATTGAAATTATGCTTTTTCATTCGAAAGTTGGTTTTTGTTAAACAAATTCAGTTATTAGAAGTCTTAAGACATGGCGAAATTACAAAATATTTTCCTTATGCCAAATCTTTCCCTATAAAATTAGAGCTACAAGCGCTTTTTACCTTTCTTTTTATTGGTTTATACACTATATATACACCATATTGTTACGTTTAGAAGAAGAAAAAGCATTATATATACGTATAAAACAATATAAATAGCATAAGTTTTGTGATCATATTCGCAAAGCAATTCCAAATCAATGTTTAAGTGAAATAATTAAATAAAACAGGATAAGCAAACACTAAAACACTCTATATTCATCCATCATTCCCCCTCAGAGTGAATAAAGAGATTAAATCCAGATTCGTAAACTAAAATTAAAAGTAAGCAAAGCAGAATCACGAGCGAGAAAAGTGAAAGCAAGCAGCAGAAGAAGAACGAGCGAAGCAAAGTGAAACCGATGCTGAAAGCAAGAAAAGTAAAACCACGAGCGAAGCAAAGTGGAGTAAAAAA
>DBTL01000119.1:47998-48942 GCA_002307035.1 Bacteroides sp. UBA1317 | reverse complement strand
AGTAGTAAAGCTACTACTAAGATAACGATAGTACGTAATATCCATCCAGGATGAATTTTGCACATTGATTTTCTAGCACATTTAATGATCATGTTATTCAATTCTTGATCAGAATATAAGTTAATGCCTTCATTAACTCCCATTTTCCAGATGAGTTTCAAGTTATCTTTTTCCATATCTCTATTTATTTAAGTATTTCTTTAATTGCTTTTTTGAGCGATTTATTCTAACGCCAACATTTGTGCTGGTAATACCCATAATCTCTGCTATCTCATTATAATCTAGCTCTTCTAAATAAAGTAGCATGATAGAACGGTCTATTTGATTGAGTTGATGTAATGCCTCAATAAGCTTTTGGAAATTAACATCGACTTCAAAAGAATCTGCATTATCCTCCAAACTCATTTCAGGAGTTGAATCAGTCAACTCCTGAAACACGAGCTTGCTATCTTTTCTGATCTTTGATATGGAGGTGTTAATAGCAACGGCATATATCCACGATCCTATCTTTGTCCTGTCTTTCAACTGCGGAAATGATTTCCAAAGTTGAAGGAGAATTTCTTGAAAATTATCCTCTCTATCGACAATGACTCTAAAGTAGATCAAATTTACTTTATGTATGATTCCTTGATAGTTGGATACGATTTTAAGAAAATCTTCTTGAATTGATTTCATAATATAAATCTTTTGTAATATAGTCGTTATGCCAGTGGAATTATTACAGAAAAACAAAAATAATTCAAATAAAAATCTAATCTTACATCTTTTCGGTTTATTTGATACAATTTGGTTTTTATCAGTCTGCCCGCTATGTGACGGAAAAATGGCAGTAGATTTATTGCTATTCACTCGATGCATTGCCAATAATATTAAGTACATTTGCAACATACTGTGAGGGTGCTCGTTGCTACATACAGCAAGCTGAGATTATACCCATTGAACCT
>DBTL01000119.1:40761-47737 GCA_002307035.1 Bacteroides sp. UBA1317 | reverse complement strand
TAACAGCGTAGGAATTCGGTAATAGTTAAGTTATCAATGTAAATGATAAGATATATCTATCTTTGATCTGGTATTCTCTCCACGTGCAATAGCCTGGCCATCGTTTGCAAGTATCCTATGTGCTTCTCCACTTTTTAAAATAAATAATTACATATTTAAAGCCAAGGTAGATGACTAAAAGGTCAAAGATGGACAAATTGGACGCTAAAATTTCCGCCTAACTCGTTACGCATAATAAGCTTGGATAATATAAAGTATTTTCAATATATAAACTCAAAGTATTAAAGCGGTTTGCCATAGAGAAACAGGCAAAAGTCGTTTTTTTATCCATCGAGATAAAAAAAATATTATCAACTGATTATCAATATATTAACTATGAAATTTAGACTTTAAAACAGACGATTAAGGGTCAACAGGTTCAAGGTTCACCTAGGGGTTTTAGTACACCCTCCTTTTTTGAAGAAGAAAAGGATAAAATGTTGGAATAAAGCAACGAATAAAGAGCTTTCATGCCCTACTTTCGGAGGAGGTATATGAGCATCTAGCAGAGCTTTAAAGAGAGGGATGAAAGTTACACAGTGCTCTCGTGATGCAAATGATATTTAATAAAATATATTACAGATATACCAACTTATTTCACCTCTCAAATGCTTTGAAGAGAGTGTACACTAAATCATCATAAGTATAATCCTGATTAGTTTGAGCAATTTCTTGTAAACTCACAAAGTTACGGCTTATTTTATTATCGTTGCCTAAAGTATGCTTGTAATATGCTAATATCAATATGCTTTGCGCTGGACTCTACATATAGATTGTTGCCATCACCCTTGTTATGGAAAGCTTTCCATAACAAGAGTGATGGTTTTAGAATGAAAGAAACACAAAAATAGATCAAAAATAAAAGAATCTAACCTAAGTTTATATTACTTTTTTTTATCTTCGCAAAATATGAGCACTAGTATACTTTTAAATTGTTATATACAAAAGGCTAAGAAATTGTTTCAAGTATTTTTTTAATAATATTACGAACTTAGTCATTATTATGAATTCTATAGCATTTGTTGATACCGAGATTGAACCAAAAAGTCGAAAAATTCTTGACATAGGTAGTGTTAAGGATGATGGAAGTTCGTTTCATAGAAACTCGGTTGTTGAATTCGTTCAATTTGTGAACGAAACAGAATTTATATGCGGTCATAACATACTAAATCATGATATCAAATACATTGGCAATGCGCTACAAAATGCAAGAATAAATTTAGCAAACACCATTGATACATTACACCTTTCCCCTCTCCTCTTTCCTACAAAACCTTATCATGCATTACTGAAGGATGATAAACTTCAATCGGAAGAGATGAACAATCCGTTGAATGATGCCATCAAAGCACGGGATTTGTTCTACGATGAAATTGCCGCCTTCAAACAAACGGATAAAAAACTGCAACAAATCTTTTATCTGTTATTGAAGGAGCAAAAAGAGTTTCAAGCCTTTTTTCGTTTTATCTCCTACACAAGTGCAGACGCTGAACCTGAAAAACTGATTCAACAATATTTTGAGAATGAGATTTGCGAACAGGTTGATATCACGAAAATAATTTCTGAGCATCCGTTGGAGCTGGCATATTGTGTTTCACTTATTAACTCTTTTATTTATTTCAAGAAGACACATTCCATTACACCTCCCTGGGTACTGAAGAATTATCCCGAGGTGGAAAGAATCATGTTTCGGTTGCGTAACAAACCTTGCTTAAGCGGATGTGCATATTGCAACAATGCGCTAGACGTACACAAGGGATTGAAACATTTTTTTGGATTTGATGCATACCGGACCTACGGCGGTGAACCATTACAGGAAGAGGCCGTTAAGGCAGCTGTTAATAATAAATCATTACTAGCTGTATTTCCTACCGGTGGTGGTAAATCCATTACCTTTCAGGTACCGGCTTTAATGAGTGGCGAGAGCTCAAAAGGATTGACTATTGTTATTTCTCCTTTACAATCACTGATGAAAGATCAGGTAGATAACCTTGAAAAAAATGGAATAACCGAAGCAGTTACAATAAATGGTTTACTGGACCCTATTGAAAGGGCCAAATCTGTCGAACGTGTGGAGGATGGCTCAGCCTCTATCCTGTATATCGCACCGGAGTCTTTGCGCTCCAAGACAATTGAACGATTGTTATTGGGCAGGAAGATTGTTCGCTTTGTGATTGACGAAGCGCACTGCTTCTCTTCATGGGGTCAGGATTTCAGAGTTGACTATTTATACATTGCTGATTTTATTAAGGGTGTTCAGGAAAAGAAAAATCTTCCCGATGGAATTCCGGTTTCGTGTTTCACAGCTACAGCCAAGCAAAAAGTAATAGAGGATATTCTAAACTATTTCAAGGAAAAACTTTCAATAGATCTTGAACTTTTCACTTCAAAAGCTTCGAGAACAAACCTTCAATATAAAGTTTTTGAAAAAGGAGACGAAGAAGAAAAATATCAGACTGCCAGGGATTTGATTGAAGAAAAGAATTGTCCGACTATTATTTATGTATCGAGAACTCTAAAAGCTTATTTGCTTGCCGAAAGGTTAACCAATGATGGGTTCAGTGCCAGGCCTTACCACGGCAAAATGGATGCGAAGGATAAAACGGCCAACCAAAATGCATTCATTGAAGGCGAAGTACATATTATGGTGGCCACTTCGGCCTTTGGAATGGGCGTTGATAAAAAAGACGTTGGCATGGTGATTCACTATGAAATATCTGATTCACTCGAAAACTATATTCAGGAAGCAGGTAGAGCAGGAAGAGATGAAAAGATAGTAGCCGATTGCTTTGTACTGTTTAACGAAGAAGATCTCGGGAAGCATTTCATTTTGTTGAATCAAACCAAATTATCAATTAAAGAGATACAACAGATTTGGAAAGCAATAAAGGAAATTACAAGATTCCGTTCGTCAGTTTCAAACTCTGCATTGGAAATTGCACGAAAAGCCGGTTGGGATGATAGTGTTGTTGAGATTGAAACGAGAGTAACAACAGCTATTGCAGCGTTGGAAGATGCTGGATATTTGAAGCGTGGGCAAAACGTACCACGAGTTTTTGCTAACAGCATACTCTGCCAAAATGCACAAGAAGCCATTGATAAAATTAATGCTTCGGAAAAATTTCAAGAAAAACAGAAAGAAAAAGGAATTCGGATTATTAAAAAGCTTATTTCAAGTAAAAATAGAAAACAGTCAAACGAAGAATCGGCAGAATCAAGAATAGATTATATCAGCGATCATTTAGGCATTGTGAAGGAGGAAGTGATCAATATCATAACTCTACTTCGTGAGGAACATATTTTGGCTGATGCAAAAGATTTGACAGCATACATAAAAAGAGGTGAAAAGAAAAATCATTCACTCAGCATTGTTGAAACATTTAGCAGAATTGAAGTTTTTTTACTCACACTGTTTGAAGAACAGGAAAAGATATTCCATATCAAAGAACTGAACGAGGAAGCCGAGGAGAAAGGTTGTAATGATGTAAACACAAACAAGATTAAAACCATTCTCAACTTTTGGGCCATCAAGAATTGGATCAAGCGACAGAACCTCGAATATTCAAAGAATCATATAGTGGTAATTTGTCAACAACCAAAAGATTCGCTAAAAGATAAATTAGAGAAACGGCATGAATTGGCTCAATTCATAGTTGATTTTTTATATGAAAAGAGCAACGTGAATCTTTCTAAAGAAGATGCAGGGAAAGAAGAAGTGTTGGTTGAGTTCTCCGTTCACGAATTAAAAACAGCTTACGAAAACAGTCCGAATCTCTTTAAACTAAGCATTAGTATTGATGATATTGAAGACTCACTGTTTTATCTTTCTAGAATTGAAGCAATCAAAATTGAAGGTGGCTTTCTGGTTGTGTATAACCGACTGACAATTGAACGTTTAGAACCGGATAATTCTAAACGATATACGAAAGACGATTATAAAAAACTGAATCAATTCTATGAAAATAAGATTCAACAGATTCACATTGTCGGCGAATACGCCAAGAAAATGATTAGCGATTATAAGGATGCGCTACAGTTTGTGGCAGATTATTTTCAATTAAACTATAATTCTTTTCTGAATAAATACTTTCCTGGAAGCAGAGCTGACGATCTTAAGTTAAGAATGACCCCCGCAAAATTCCGGCAACTTTTTGGGGAACTATCACCCACACAATTGAGAATTATTAACGACAATGAATCGAAATACATTGTTGTGGCGGCTGGTCCGGGTAGCGGAAAAACACGGGTTTTAGTTCATAAACTGGCTTCTCTTTTGTTGATGGAAGATGTCAAACATGAGCAATTACTTATGCTCACATTTTCAAGAGCAGCAGTAACAGAATTTAAAAAACGCTTATTTAAACTCATTGGAAATGCTGCAAATTTTATCGAAATAAAAACATTTCATGCCTATTGTTTTGACTTACTGGGTAGGGTTGGGAGTCTTGAAAAGTCTGATGTGATTTTGAAAAAGACAATTGAGAAAATCAAAAACAAAGAAGTTGAAGCAAGCCGGATTACAAAAACGGTGTTGGTGATTGACGAGGCGCAAGATATGGATGAAGATGAGTTCAACCTGATAAATGCTTTGATGAGTCAGAATGAAGAGATGAGAGTAATTGCTGTGGGTGATGACGACCAAAATATTTTTGGATTCAGAGGAGCAAGTTCTAAATACATGGAACAGTTTATTCAGATAAATAAAGCAGTCATGCATGAGCTACTTGAAAATTACAGAAGCAAAAATAACCTTGTCGAATTTAGCAATATGTTTATTAAACGGCTTCCCCATCGATTGAAAGAGACACCGATTGTTGCTAAGCAGACCAATAATGGTAAAATAAAATTGGTTCATTATCAAAGTAGTCATCTGATAACACCACTTGTAAATGATATACTTGCTACAGAACTTACCGGAGCTACCTGTGTGTTGACAAAAACAAATGAAGAAGCATTACAAATAACCGGATTTCTATTGAAGAATAACATGCAAGCGAAACTGATTCAGTCAAATGACAATTTCAACTTATATAATCTTGTTGAAGTAAGATATTTCTTAAGCTTTTTGAACCTACATGATGATGTTTTTATACTGAGTGACGAAGCTTGGGAAAGTGCAAAACGAGAATTAACGAGCAAGTTCCGTAATAGCAATAAACTGGAAATATGCAATAATATCATACGCGATTTTGAAGTAACCAATCCCAAAAAGAAGTACAAATCTGATTTAGATGTATTTATACGTGAATCGAAATTAGAAGACTTTTTCAACGAAAATGGAGAAACAATCTTCGTTTCAACAATTCATAAAGCAAAAGGAAAAGAATTTGATAATATTTTTCTAATGCTTGATGATTTTAATGTAGAAAACGACGAGGGAAAAAGACAGTTATACGTTGCAATGACAAGAGCAAAGCAAAATCTGACAATTCATTTGAACTCAAATTTTATAGATAATCTTTTAGTGGAAAATTTAGAAAGAGTTGAGAACAGAGAAATTTATCTACCGCCAAACGGCTTAACAATCCAGCTAACTCATAGAGAGGTAAATCTTGGATATTTTGAGTTTGTACAACATCGTATTAATAATTTGCTAAGTGGAGATTCCCTTATCATTAAAGAAGATGGCTGCGCAAATTCAAATGGTGATTTAGTGTTGAAATTTTCTCAAAAGTTCCTTGAAAACATAAAAATGCAAGACGATAAAGGTTACAAATTAAAAAGTGCAAAAATAAACTTTATAGTTTACTGGCTCAAAGAAGGCGCAAAACAAGAAGTAAAGATTATTTTGCCGGAATTATATTTAGAAAAACAGCACAACGAAAATTGAAATTAAAGTACGATTACCTATGTTTAACATTTTAATGAATTTATACATCTGCTTCTTCAGCAGTTTATCCTACATTGTTACACCCGTCTTTGTTTCTATGAGATATTCTACACTATACATATCCAAACCATTTTAAATACTACAAAGGTGTTTATTCAGACAAGAAGAAACATCTGAGTCTCTGTAAATACCTCTTCTTTATCAAAAAAGGCTTAAGTGTTTTCAGAAAACACTTAGGCCTTTTTTAAAAACGTCATTGAAAAAGACACACCCAAACATTTCTTATCAAATAGAATCTTCTCTAATTCCGGAAAATAGAGCCATATCTGTGAAGCGAATAAAACTTTCACTTAGAAGATTTAGAAGATATTGTAGCTTTTCTTTTGAGCATCTATATCTACCATTGCCGAAATGAGCCCCATACTTTATTTAGTTTACCGGATCATATTTGATGATAGATATTATTACGAATATAATTAAGTTGACTCCTTATTTTACTTACAGCAAAACGAGCTCATCAGGGTTCACTTTCAGTACCTCAGCAAAAGACAAAACTGTTAACAGATGCAAATACACAAAATATTAATCTATTGATTATCAATTAATTAACCTAATAATAGAAGCTAGAGGGGGAGGGGGTATAGGTCCATAGGTGAACCTTGAACTTCTTGAACCCTATTTTTGCCTCTAAAAGCAGTGAAAAACAAGAGTATTTGTAACATAAAACACAAATCTGTTTAATCACTTTTCTCACCAGTTTTCACAGTCGATTTATCGGGTTGTTCTGTTTTGGGCACAGAAGGGATAATCGGTTTTCTTATTCCTAGTTTACGCTCTTTCTCCCAAGCCGCTTTCCGAGCTTCATATTCCTCACTTTGTTTTTCCAAATAATTATCAGCCATAACTTCTTCACATTTGATTAGATAAACAAAGGTAGAATATTGACCGAAAATTAAGTAGAATAATAACAAAAAATAAATAGAAAATAAAAGCTACTAAATGTAGAAAAAACAAGGATATTTAAAGCAGAATAGGTTTTTTATTTAAAAGATTCTGCATACATTTGCGATATACTGTAGGGGTGCTCGTAACGTAATGAGCTGAGAT
>DBTL01000119.1:0-40443 GCA_002307035.1 Bacteroides sp. UBA1317 | reverse complement strand
TAAGTTATCAATGTATGATAAGATATAGGCCGTTTCGTTGTATAAACACGAAACGGCCTTTTTATATTTAATTAAAAAACGCATAAGATGATAAACATTCAAAATTTACAGAGAGATTTTGACCTGGTTCGACAACAATCTCCACTGATACACAACATAACCAACTTTGTGGTGATGAACAATACGGCAAATGCATTATTGGCAATAGGAGCATCACCTGTAATGGCTCATGCGATTGAGGAAGTGGAAGAAATGGTGCAAATAGCATCGGCATTAGTCATTAACATCGGTACACTAAATGCCGATTGGGTAGAAAGTATGATAACAGCAGGGAAAGCAGCTAAGCAAAAAGGTATTCCGATTGTACTCGATCCCGTTGGCGCTGGTGCAACTTCTTATCGAACAAAGGTTTGCAAGCAGCTACTTGAGACAGTGAAACCGTCTATCATCAGGGGAAATGCCTCGGAGATTATGGCTCTGGTAAATGATGCCATTAGTACCAAAGGTGTCGATAGCCGAGATTCCTCGGATAGTGCTCTGCAATCGGCTAAACAACTTGCTACTGAAACCGGAGCAGTCGTTGTTATAAGTGGCCCTACCGATTATATTACTAATGGAAAAGAGACCGAAGTAGTAACCAATGGTAGCCCGCTAATGGCTCCTGTGACGGGAATGGGATGTACAGCCACAGTTATTACTGCTGCCTTTGCTGCCATTAACACCAATTACCTGGAAGCAGCAACGCACGCTATGGCAGTGATGAGTATAGCCGGAGAAATTGCAGCCGCTAAAGCTTCGGGCAATGGTAGCATGCAACTGTTATTTTTGGATGAGCTTTGCAACTTCAACACGGAAGTGCTTTCTACAAACCTAAAACGATAAGTTATGCCGATATTTGATTTATCCCTGTACTTAGTTACTGATCGACGACTGTCGCTTGGCAGGCCTCTTGAGGAAGTGGTAGAAGAAGCCGTAAATGGAGGCGTTACAATGATTCAACTACGAGAAAAAGATTGTGCGACACTTGAATTCTATCAACTATCAGTACGCATGAAACAATTACTTGCTCCATACAAAGTACCTCTGATTATTAACGACCGATTGGACATTGCGATTGCTTGTAATGCTGATGGAGTACACATCGGCCAGAGTGACATGCCTTACAAAGTTGCCCGAAAAATGCTGGGATATGACAAAATCATTGGGCTTTCTATTGAGACATTGGAGCAGGCAAATCTTGCCAATGAATTTGATGTTGACTACATCGGTATATCACCAATATTTAGTACCCCAACTAAAACGGACACTCTCCTACCCTTTGGAATAGAAGGCATTCAGCAAGTTAAACAAATATGTAAACACAAAGCAGTGGCTATCGGAGGTATTCATACCAATAATGCAGCTGCCGTTTACAATGCGGGAGCAGATGGGATAGCTGTAGTATCCGAAATCATGTCTGCAACAAACCCATGCGCAGCGGCCCGAATGCTAAAAACGGAATTAAAACGATAACCCATATAATTATGAAGCAATATAAACGAGTGCTCACCATTGCCGGAAGTGATCCTAGCGGAGGCGCCGGAGTGCAAGCTGATTTAAAAACGATGTCGGCATGTGGCTGTTATGGCATGTCAGCTATAACAGCAGTTGTGGATGAAAACACAATGGGCGTTAGTGGCGTGCACCCTATCCCCGTTTCCTTTGTCCGGGGACAGATTATCTCAGTATTAGATGACATAGGTGCTGATGCTATCAAGATTGGTATGCTACACTCGTCGGAGTTGATTCGAAGTGTCAGAGAAACACTAGCCGCCTATTCAGTTCGCAACATAGTACTCGACCCCGTAATGGTAGCAACTTCAGGTGACAGTCTGCTGCAAGAAGAAGCAATCAGTACATTGAAGAATGAGCTGATACCTTTTGCCAGAGTGATTACTCCTAACATTCCCGAAGCAGAGATTTTATTAGGCAAGAAGATTACTTCTCAGGAGGAATTGCCGGAGGCTGCCAAGGCACTCTCATGCAACGGAAAAGTGTCCGTATTACTTAAAGCCGGACACTTGACGGATGATTTATTGATTGATATATTTTATAATGCGGAGGAAGATGAAGTGATTGAACTTTCATCGAAGAGAATAGAGACTAGCAACACGCATGGCACAGGATGTACTCTATCGTCTGCTGTAGCCTCTTTTCTGGCACATCAACTACCGCTGAACGATGCTGTAAGATGTGCTAAGGAGTATATCACAAAAGCGATTGAAAGTGGAGCAACTTATGAAATAGGTAAAGGACACGGGCCTGTTCACCATTTTCATACTTTTTGGGATTGAAAGAATGATTTCTATTACTTATGAGAAGAGGGCGTAGACTTTTCTACACCCTCTTCTTGAATCTCTCTTATCTATCCTGTATTATATTGCTATACAACTTCGGATAGAAATATTTTAAAGCTACAATTATACAACGCCGGAGAATCCCATAAATGCCATCGCAAGGAGACCTGCTGTAATGAGTGCTATTGGCGTGCCTTCCATCCCTTTAGGTATCTTCACCAAGCTCATCTGTTCACGAAGTCCCGCAAAAATAACCAAGGCCAATCCAAAACCTAATGCAGTGGAGAAAGCATAAACTACGCCTGTAAGCAAATTGAAGTCTTTTTGAATAACCAGAATGGCCACACCAAGAATGCAGCAGTTAGTTGTGATCAACGGAAGAAAGACCCCTAGTGCCTGATAAAGTGCGGGAGAAACTTTCTTTAGGATAATCTCTACCATCTGTACCAAAGCAGCAATAACAAGGATAAAAGTAATCGTTTGCAAATATTGCAGACCAAAGGCATCGAGAACAAACTTTTGTATCAGGAATGTTACGATGGTAGCTATTGTTAATACAAAAGCAACCGCAGCACCCATGCCCAGTGCTGTTTCTACCTTCTTAGACACTCCCAGGAAGGGGCAAATGCCTAGGAACTGAGACAACACAATGTTATTCACAAAAATTGCCGAAATGAATATCAATATATATTCCATACTATTTTGAGTTTAAACGATTAGGCTTTTTTCAAGCGGTTAATTAAAGCAATAAGGTAGCCAAGTGCAATAAAAGCTCCCGGCGCAAGAACGAAGACAAGCATGCCATATCCTTCAGGGAAAATAATGAAATTGAAGACTTTTCCGGTGCCTAGTAGTTCGCGAATAGCTCCCAAAAGCGTTAGTGCAATAGTAAAACCCAATCCCATTCCGACACCATCAAACAAAGAAGCCAATGGATTATTTTTAGCAGCAAAAGCCTCTGCACGGCCCAGCAAAATACAGTTTACAACAATCAGTGGGATAAATAAGCCCAAAGTGGCATAAAGTGCGGGAACATAAGCTTGCATAACCATCTGCAACAAGGTTACAAATGAAGCTATGACAACCACAAATGCGGGAATACGCACCATGTCAGGAATCAAGTTCTTTATGCTCGATATTACCACATTGGAGCAAATAAGCACAAATGCTGTAGCAAGCCCCATGCCCATACCATTAACGGCAGAAGAGGTTGTTCCCAATGTGGGACACATACCAAGCAGGAGCACAAACGTGGGATTCTCTTTCACAATCCCGTTCATCAATACTTTAAAGTTGTTCATATTCAATACTCCTTTATTAATTAGCACTGACAGAGTCAGTGTGTTCAACATATGTAGCACCTGAAGTGGCATTAGTAGAGCCATTTCCTTTATAAGCTTCATAAGCGGCATTCACTGCTTTCAAGAAGGCTCTGGATGTGATAGTAGACGCAGTAATAGCATCTACCTCACCACCATCTTTGCTCACTGCCAGAGGTTTTTCACCGGGATTCATTCCTTTGATACTTCCTTTGCCACCTTCTTTAAACCAATCGGCAGCTTTTGAACCTAAGCCCGGAGTCTCAGAGTGTGCCAATAAAGAGTAGTTGTAGATTTTCCCTTCCGCATCAAAACCAACAAGCACCTTCAGTTCTCCACCAAAACCAAGTGATTTTGATTCTACTGCAGTGCCAACAACTTTTTCTCCATTTTTAGCCGGATAAACGATGAAATCGACAATTTTCTTACCGTCTTTTTCACTGAAAATGGTATCACACTCAGCCACCGGATTATTAGTAAACGATGGTACTACGCTCTTTAATGCTTCATTGAGCGCTTTAGCGTTAGCATTGGCAATTGGCTCTTTGGTCAATTCATTCACATAGGCCAATAAAGCAACCGATAAGGCTGTTACTCCTGTGAGTACCAGCAACATATTCTTTAGAGATGATTCTAATTTTTTCATTTCTTCTTTGCCACCTCCCCAAAGCGTTTAGGTTTGCAATATGTATTAATTAACGGAGTGAAGGCGTTCATGATAAGAATGGCGAATGACATTCCTTCGGGATAGGCTCCAAAAAGACGAATAATAACTGTCAGAAGACCTATACAAGTTCCATATATCAGCATTCCCTTATTCGTCATAGGTGAAGTGACATAGTCTGTTGCCATAAATATAGCACCCAACATCAGTCCACCCGAAAGCAATTGGGTTACAGGTGATACATAGATCTGAGGATTCACTAAATACATGATTCCGGAGAAAACAGTAACTGTAATGAGAATGGAGCCCGGTATGTGCCAAGTGATGATTCTCTTCATTAACATATATATCAGACCGATGAGCAAAGCGGCTGCACTTACTTCCCCTAAACAACCTCCATTGTTACCGATAAACAAATTAAAAGCATCGGGAAGTTGATCGAGTGAATATCCGGGAGCTCCTTTAATAACTCCTTTCATAATAGAAAGTGGCGTAGCAGCTGTTTCAGCATCAATGTATGAAGTCAACTGCCCAATTTTTGGCCACGTGGTCATCTGAACAGGAAAAGAGAGCAACAGGAAAACACGTCCTGCCAAAGCCGGATTGAAAGGATTGTTACCTAATCCGCCAAACGACATCTTACTCACCCCAATGGCAAACAAAGCTCCGAGAATAATAATCCAAACAGGTAGATTCGAAGGTAAGTTAAATGCCAACAAAACACCTGTAATAGCGGCCGACCCATCGTAAATGGTTGAATTTTCACGCTTCATGATGTATTTGCCAATAGCCCATTCAAAGAATAAGCAAGCAATAACGGAAGTAACTGTAACAACGAGGGCACCCAACCCAAAGTAAATAAGCGATACGATGAAAGCAGGAACAAGTGCAATAAGCACTCCATACATGTTCTTTTCAACGCTATCTCCATTATGAATATGCGGAGAAAGTGATATTATTAATTTATTTTCCATACTTCGTTATTATTTAGCTTGTCGTGCACGAATCATTGTACCTACTTTCGACTTGCCCAAACGGCAATAATCGAGCAAAGGGCGGTTTGTGGGGCAAGTGAATTGGCAAGAGCCACACTCAATACAATCCATGATTTTTTCTTTTTCCATTCTCTCGAAATCTACATTTTCAGCCAATGCACCAAGCAAATAGGGTTCTAAACCCATAGGACAAACACTAACGCACTTTGAGCAACGTATGCAATTACGAACTTCTCCACGTTTAGACTCTTTATTTGTCATAATCAAAATACCCGAACTACCCTTGACTGTAGGAACATCTGTATTTACAAGTGCCTTACCCATCATCGGGCCACCTCCTATAATCTTTCCCGTATCTTCGGGTAATCCGCCACAAGCTTCAATCAGCTGCTTCATAGGAGTGCCAATACGAGCTAAAAAGTTGGATGGTTTGGCCAGGGACTTACCGGTTACAGTTATCACACGTTCCAAAAGAGGCTTATTTTTTTGTACCGCTTCGTACACAGCAAACGCAGTTCCTACATTTTGAACAACAGCTCCGGTAGAGATAGGAAGCGCACCACTACCTACCTGACGAGAAATGATAGCATCTATTAACTGCTTCTCGCCTCCCTGCGGATACTTCACTTTCAAAGGTACAACGTTGATTCCGGCATAGCGTGAAGCAACCTTAGTCATTAGTTGGATGGCATCCTGTTTATTGTTCTCAATACCGATAAACGCCTTATTTACTTTTACCGCTTTCATCAAGATACACACTCCCACCATAATTTCTTCGGCATGTTCCAACATCAGTTGGTGGTCGGCCGTAAGATAAGGTTCACACTCCACAGCATTGATTACCAAACATTCGGCTTTAAATGCAGGAGGAGGGCATAATTTTACTTGTGTAGGAAAACAAGCTCCGCCAAGGCCAACAATACCTGCTTCTGCAATTTTCTTCACAATTTCTTCAGCTGTGAGGTTGCAGTCACTTACTAATGCCGTCGTGCGATTAATCGTTTCTTCCCATTCATCACCTTCCACGTCAATGAAGATAGCTGGTTTCGCATAACCGCTCGCATCAACAATCGCATCTATTTTAGTCACTTTTCCACTTACGGAAGAATGAATGGCAGCTGAAACAAATCCGTTTGCTTCGGCAATTTTTGTTCCTACTTTCACAACGTCTCCTTTGACGACAACCGGTTTAGCCGGAGCACCAATGTGTTGTCCCAATAAGATAACAGCCTTCTCAGGAATAGCTGCTGTTAGGATAGGCTGATGCGCTGAAAGTTTATTTTCGTGTGGATGAATTCCACCAATTGAAAATGTCTTCAACATACATTTATATATTTAATCTATTTATGATTCATTTAATTATGAATTATGCTTCAGCAATTGAAGCCATTTCCAGAACCTCTTCTTTGAGCTTACGAGGAGGAAAATTAACCTCAATAATAGTATGTTGAGGGCAAACTTCTACGCATTTGCGACACGATTTGCATTTGTCATAGTCAATATAAGCAAGATTATTGGTTACCGTTATAGCTTCGAAAGGACAAACTTTCACACACTTGCTACAGCCTATACAACCCACATCGCATGATTTGCGTGTAAGTGCACCTTTGTCCTTGTTCATACAAGATACATAAACACGACGAGATTTCTTCCCTTTAGCGCGAAGCTCAATAAGCATCTTCGGGCAAGCTTTAACACATGCATTGCAAGCGGTGCATTTATCTTCATCGACCTCAGGTAAGCCAGTTTCGGAATTCATATGAATAGCATCAAACGGACATACCTCAACGCAATCGCCACAACCTAAACAACCATAACTACAGCCGGTTTCCCCACCATAAAGAGAAGCAGCAATAGCGCAACTCTTTGCACCGTCATACATGTTAAGACGAGGACGGTGCTCACAAGTTCCGTTACATCTCACCACTGCAATCATTGGCTCTGCAGCTTCAGCATTAAGTCCAAGGATAGATGCCACTTCTATCATTACTGGTTGTCCACCTACCGGACAAAATTTGCCATCAAGTGAATCGGCTTTCACACAAGCATCAGCAAATCCACTGCACCCAGGATAACCACAACCTCCGCAATTGGCTTGAGGCAATACCTCAGAAACCTTGGCAATGCGAGGATCTTCATACACAGCAAATTTTTTGGAAGCAATATATAATATTGCGGCTGAAATAAGCGCAATAGCCCCCAATGAAATCACTGCCATCAGAATCAAATTCATAAATTAGTTATTTTATTGGTTTTATAGTAAATGAAAATATCTTCTTCATCTTTTCCTTATTCATCCATAAAATAAGATAATAAGGTATTAGAAAAGTGAGGGAAAGCAAGGAAGACAATAATTCGTTGCCACTCGTTATAAACATGAGAGTAAATAGAAAAGTAATTAATAACATGAACGGAATAATAAAAGCCCAAAGTACAGCCATCATCCCCATAGAAGTTTCACCAATTACGGTAACTCTGTCGCCAATCTTAAAAAAAGTCTCTGGTGAAGTAGTAATTTCAATAACCTTCTCCTTGCTCTCAGAAGAAGAACAATAACCTTTAGCACTACACGAAGTACAGCCTGTCGTCTGGACAATTCTCACAAAAACTTGAGTGCCAATTATGTTTTCCACAATACCTTGATGTTTGATCGTATCTACCATTTTTGCAAAGTCAACATTACAAATCGAGGCAAATTTAATTATAATTCGGAAACTACGAAGCGTTCAGCTGTTTTTTATATTGTATAAAATGCTTTTTTTTATTCTAAAACCATGGGTTATACAAAAAAAAAGTATCCAAACAAAGAATTAAATCTTTATTTGAATACAAAAACAAGTTATTAAATATCAAAAAGACATCTAATTAATCAATTTAGCGTCAGATGGAAATGCTGAATCCAATAGATATTTACTCGAACAAAAAGCTTTTATTTAGTGTTAATGATTCTTGGTCGTCCATTATTTAGATAAACAGCATCGCTATCTTTTTACCACGTATAGTTTAGACCAAAGCTAAGCAATTCTTTTAATTGAAAGTAACTGGAACCCTCACTAGGAGTAGAGCCATCATCATAGCGAGCATGTACAAAAAGCTTAGTCGACAAATATCGATTTAAAACAAAGTTAAATGTATTTTCCCATTCCGCCTCTACCTTTTTATAATTTGTAAAATAATACAATCGTGAATTAAATGTCACAGAAGAGTTCACTGTCCACGCCAAAGTGGTTTCAACCTTAGAACCGATAGTATGAAGTACCGTTTTTCCTTCATCCAACCCAAAATTCGTTTCATCCACCTCATCATTGCCAACATAACGCAGATTATAAGAAAGTGGAGACATAAGAACTGAAAGATTTACTTTCTTACTCTTAACTTTATAGTCCATACCGACACTGAGTATAAAATTGGCAGGGGCCAGGAATGCAGAAACTACTTCAGTGCTATTTGTTGAATAGTTATGGAAGAACTGAGTGTTTATTTCTCCGGAGACCGTATAATACCACTTAGTAGTAGCTTGAATACCCAATTTACTATAAAGGCGCAGTACATCTGTGGTAACTCTGTATTTGTGTATAGTATCAGAAGATACTGAATTATAACCTATCTTAGCCTCAAATAGGTTCTCAAATTGAACTTTCTCTTTATCATTATAGTTAGCATACAATTGCAAATTTCCTAAACCTGAATTTGCACTTTCCCCTCCTTTGTACCAATTATCCGAGATATAGTTCTGGCTCAATTGTAAAGACCCACTACCGCCCGTAGCCCACCAATTCGGTTTACGGATAAACATTTCAGCTCTTCCAACATCTTCCTTTACTCTCTCTGGCTTAAAAAGTTTCATCACTTTAGCTTCAGAAGACATTCTCACTTTCACATCTTCACGAAACACTTTCCTTTTCATAATGCTCTTCTCAGTAGTAGTAACAACTTCAGGATGAGTTACATATAACTTTAGCAAAACATCATTTACCATACGGTTCGCACGTTCTGTTTTAGAAAAAGTGCTTTCATTATAAGTAAGAAGCCCCGATCCTATATCCGGCAAAGTACTAGGCATTTGAAAAGTCCATTTCATTTCGGAAGCCTGTCTGATGGGCGAATAATAATAAGCTATGGGAACAAACAATCGATAATAATTTGGGTTTGATTCAATAAACCGCATCGGCACTGTATCATTATTCAGTGAATCTAATTGTCCGAAATAATGTTGGTATAATAAGCTGTGGGTACTGTCTTTTCCTGTGATATCAAGACTTCTTGTAGTACGACTTTTAGCAGTTTTATAAGTGCGTTGTGCTGCAACTGATGAAGAAAAAACAATTGATAAGACTAAAAGTATATAAATATTCTTCATATATATTCGAGTTTTGGGCAAAAATACATCAAAATCTTTAGATAACAAAATAAAATTATCACCCCTTAGCTATTCTTAGATTAATTGCTTTTTTTTAATAATTTGTTCGATCAAAGCCATGTTCTTCCTCTTTTTTTTATAATTTTGCGCTTTTTAAGTCTTAGCTTACGAGTAGTAAACAACTAATTAAAACAGTATAGCTGTGGGAGAAACAAAGTATATTTTCGTCACCGGTGGTGTAGCTTCCTCTCTTGGAAAAGGCATTATCTCATCCTCCATCGGTAAATTGCTGCAAGCAAGAGGTTATAACGTAACCATCCAAAAATTTGACCCGTATATCAATATTGACCCGGGAACATTAAACCCTTATGAGCACGGAGAATGTTATGTGACAGTTGACGGTCATGAGGCTGATCTCGACCTAGGTCACTACGAACGTTTTTTGGGAATTCAAACTACGAAAGCTAACAACATTACAACCGGACGCATTTATAAAAGTGTAATCGACAAAGAACGCAGAGGTGATTATTTGGGTAAAACAATTCAAGTAATACCTCATATCACAGATGAGATTAAACGAAATGTTAAGTTACTGGGCAACAAGTACAAATTCGACTTTGTCATTACAGAGATTGGTGGAACGGTAGGCGATATTGAATCATTGCCATATCTGGAAAGTATCCGTCAGTTGAAGTGGGAACTAGGACAGAATGCGCTCTGTGTGCATCTTACGTATGTTCCTTTCTTGGCAGCAGCCAAAGAACTGAAGACAAAACCGACACAACATTCTGTGAAAGAGTTGCAATCTCTGGGAGTTCAACCGGATGTTTTGGTCCTTCGTACGGAACACGATCTAAGTATGAACCTTCGCAAAAAAGTTGCGCTATTTTGTAATGTTGAAGAAAGTGCCGTCGTTCAATCGATTGATGCTTCTACTATATACGAAGTTCCATTGTTGATGCAAGAACAAGGGCTCGACGAAACAATTTTGAGAAAAATGGGACTGCCTATCGGTGATAAGCCAAAATTAGATTCATGGAAAGAGTTCCTTAATAGACGGGCCAATGCCACAGAAGAAGTTACAATTGCTTTAGTAGGTAAGTATGTAGAATTGCAGGATGCATACAAATCAATACTTGAATCGCTTTCGCAAGCATCCACTTACAACGATAGAAAACTTAAAATAGAGTATGTTCAATCTGAACAACTAACCCCGGAAAACGTTGAAGAAAAGTTAGCCCATACAGACGGCATTGTTATTTGTCCGGGATTTGGTTCAAGAGGTATTGAAGGAAAATTCGTAGCGGCTAAATTTGCACGCGAGCATAACTTCCCTACATTTGGTATTTGTTTAGGTATGCAATGCATCGCTATTGAGTTTGCACGAAATGTGCTGGGATATGAAAATGCTAACTCTGTAGAGTTTGATGAGAAGACTAAATATAACGTTATCGACATTATGGAAGAACAAAAAGCGATAACCAACATGGGTGGTACGATGCGACTAGGAGCTTTCGAATGCATTGTTAATAAGAACTCCAAAGCATACGAAGCTTACAAGCAAGAACATATTCAAGAACGTCATCGCCACCGTTATGAGTTCAACAATGATTATCGCAAGCAGTTTGAAGACAATGGCATGAAATGTGTCGGCATAAACCCCGAGTCTGATTTGGTTGAAATCGTCGAAATACCGACTTTAAAATGGTATCTGGGCACACAATTTCATCCGGAATATAGTAGTACGGTGCTGCACCCACATCCGTTATTCGTATCCTTCATCAAAGCAGCAATCGATAAATAAAATAACATAATATTATAATAAATTATTTATGGATAAAAACACCATAACAGGTCTGGTTTTAATTGGTATTTTGCTCATAGGTTTCAGTTATCTGAGCCGACCTAGTTCAGAAGAAGAAGCCGCATTGAAGCGATACAATGACTCTATTGCTATTGTTCAACAGCACGAAGAATCACTTAAAGCGAAAACTACAGCTGCTTTGGCCAATGAGAAAGAAGAAGAGGTAGTACTGGACTCAACTTCTGTCTTTCATAATGCAAGCAAGGGACAAGAAGAAGTGACCACTATCGAAAATGATTTGCTTAAAGTCACGATTACGAATAAGGGTGGGTACGTAAACTCAGCCTTACTAAAAAAGTATAAAGGACAGGATAAAAAGCCGTTGATTCTTTTCGCTGGTGATGATGCTACAATGAACTTCAATTTTTATAATAAAAAAGAAGCCCTCCAAACACAAAATTATTTCTTTGAAGCTGTGAATCGTACGGATAGTAGCGTTACCATGCGATTGGCTGCTGATAGTGCTAGCTACATTGACTTTACTTATGCATTGCATGCAAGCAACTACATGGTAGATTTTTCTATCAAAGCTGTAGGCATGGATAATATACTTTCGTCTACTACGCATTATGTAGATATGGAATGGTCCCAACGTGCTCGTCAACTGGAACGTGGATTTACTTACGAGAATCGCTTATCGGATCTGACATACAAATATGCAGGCAATAGCTCCGATAACCTCTCTGCTGCAAAAGATGAAGAGAAAACAGTTGCGGAACGCTTGGATTGGATTGGCTATAAAAATCAATTTTTCTCTTCTGTCATTATTGCCGATAAAGACTTCGACAAAAATATATTAAAAACAAAGATCGAAAAGGAAGGCAGCGGCTATTTGAAAAGTTATTCATCTCAAATGAGTACCTTCTTTGACCCCAAAGGTGCCGAACCCACCCAATTGCATCTTTACTTCGGCCCCAATCATTATAAGACTTTAAAGTCATACGATAAAGGACGCGCTGATAAGTGGGAACTTGATAATCTGGTATATCTCGGATGGCCCGTTGTACGTTCTATCAATAAATGGTTTACAATTAATATCTTTGATTGGCTTTCCAGCTGGGGATTAAGTATGGGGGTTGTTCTCTTGTTAATGACAATCATTGTGAAAATTGTTGTGTTCCCTGCTACTTGGAAGACTTACTTATCGTCCGCTAAGATGCGTGTATTGAAGCCTCAAATAGATGTTATCAACCAGAAATATCCAAAACAGGAGGATGCCATGAAGAAGCAACAGGAGGTGATGTCACTCTATAGCCAATATGGAGTAAGCCCTATGGGTGGTTGCTTACCAATGTTGCTGCAATTTCCTATTCTGATGGCTTTATTCATGTTTGTGCCTAGTGCTATTGAGTTACGTCAACAGAGTTTCTTGTGGGCTGATGATCTTTCAACATACGATGCCATTGTGACGTTCCCGTTCCATATTCCATTTATGGGAAATCACCTAAGCTTATTCTGTTTACTGATGACAGTGACAAACATCTTGAATACAAAATTCACAATGTCTCAGCAAGATACCGGACAGCAACAAATGGCAGCAATGAAATGGATGATGTATTTGATGCCGCTTATGTTCCTATTCGTTCTAAACGATTATCCTGCTGGTTTGAATTATTATTATTTTATCTCAACTTTGATTAGTGTCATCACCATGATTGTTCTTCGCAAAGTTACCGATGAAGATAAGTTGCTTGCTCAACTGGAAGTGAAAAAAGCAAAACCAAAGAAGAAAACAGGATTTGCTGCTCGCTTGGAAAATATGCAAAAAGAACAGCAGCGCATGGCAAGCGAACGTTCGAAAAATAAAAAGTAAATGCCGTAAAAACATGCTGGAAAGCTTCTGCTATTCTTAGATACATAAAGTTTTTACGATTATCTATATCACTCCGCCCGACGAAGTCTTTATTTCATCGGGCGGAGTTTTTTATACCATAAAATAATATTGTATCTTTGTTGCACTACGAGAAAAAAATCAATGATAAAATAAATAAGTATGAAATCTGTAAACGTAATGATGATGTCGGCAGCAATGACGTTGTCTGTTTGTTCAACCCATGCGGCCGTACAAGCAGAGCAAGCACTTATCGGAAAATCGGAAATCAAGATTGAAGGAAAACGAATGACCCCCGAGGCTCTCTGGGCCATGGGACGTATAGGTGGAGTTTCCGTTTCGCCCGATGGAAAAAAAATAGTTTATACTGTGGGTTATTATAGTGTAGCTGAGAATAAGAGCAACCGTGAGGTTTTTGTCATGAATGCTGATGGAATCGAAAATAAACGAATCACTTCTACCAAAGTTTCTGAGAATGAAACAGCTTGGATTAAAGGAGGAAGCAAAATTGCTTTCTTAAGCGGGGAAAGCGGAAGCAGTCAACTGTGGGAGATTAATGCAGACGGAAGCGAACGGAAGCAGTTATCAAACTATGAGGGAGATATTGAAGGATTCTCAATCTCTCCTGACGGGAAGAAAGTGTTATTCATCGCACAAGTGAAGACGATTAAGGGCACTGTTGATAAATATCCGGATCTTCCCAAGGCTACGGGGATTATCGTAACCGACTTGATGTATAAACATTGGGACGAATGGGTGACAACTGCTCCACATCCTTTTGTTGCCGACTTTGACGGTTCGTCTTTGCAAAACATAACAGATGTGCTTGAAGGGGAACCTTATGAAAGTCCCATGAAACCATTTGGTGGCATTGAACAGTTGGCTTGGAATAACACTTCCGATAAAGTAGCCTACACTTGTCGCAAGAAAACCGGAAAAGATTATGCGCTGTCCACCAATTCAGACATCTATATCTACGACCTGAAAACGAAGGAGACAAAGAACATCAGCGAAGGCATGATGGGATATGATACCAATCCACAATATTCGCCCGATGGAAAAAGTATTGCTTGGCTCAGTATGGAACACGATGGATATGAGTCTGACCAAAACCGTCTTTTTGTGATGAATCTGGAGACGGGCGAGAAACGTTTTGTCAGCAAAGCATTTGACTCCAATGTTGATGGATTCTGCTGGAGCAGCGACGCTAAAAAGATTTATTTCACGGGTGTGTGGCATGCTACCTCTCAGATTTATTCCCTCAATCTGAAAGATAATTCCGTGAAGCCGCTAACAGAAGGTGTACATGACTATGGCTCGATTGCTCTATGCGGTAAGAACCTCATTGCCAAAAGACACTCGATGAGTATGGCTGATGAAGTATATAGCGTTGACTTGAAAGGTAAAGCCACGCAACTGACGTTTGAGAACAAGTCGATCTATGATCAGGTGGAGATGGGCAAAGTGGAAGAACGATGGATGACGACCACTGATGGCAAACAGATGTTGACATGGGTCATTTATCCTCCCAAATTCGATCCGAACAAAAAATACCCCACCCTACTTTATTGCGAAGGTGGTCCTCAAAGCCCTGTCAGCCAATTCTGGTCATACCGTTGGAACTTCCAGATGATGGCAGCTCACGATTATATCATTGTGGCTCCTAACCGCCGCGGACTTCCCGGATTCGGAAAAGAGTGGAACGAACAAATCAGTGGTGACTATAGCGGACAGTGTATGAAAGATTATCTGACTGCCATAGACGAGATGAGCAAAGAACCTTTCGTTGACAAAGATAACTTAGGTTGTGTAGGTGCCAGCTTTGGAGGATACTCCGTCTATTGGCTAGCTGGTCATCACGACAAACGATTCAAGGCTTTCATTGCTCATGATGGCATTTTCAATATGGAGATGCAATATCTTGAAACAGAAGAGATGTGGTTTGCCAATTGGGACATGGGTGGCGCTTACTGGGATAAGAATAACGCTACAGCACAACGTACGTTTGCCAACTCTCCCCATAAATTTGTTGATAAATGGGATACCCCCATTCTCTGCATTCACGGTGAAAAAGACTATCGCATACTTGCTTCACAAGGTATGTCGGCTTTCAATGCCGCCGTATTGCGAGGGATACCCGCCGAATTGCTCATCTATCCCGATGAAAATCATTGGGTATTGCAACCACAAAATGGAATATTGTGGCAACGCACTTTCTTCGAATGGTTAGATAAATGGTTGAAAAAATAAAACGATTATGAAAATAAATATTCTTGTATGTGATTGGTTTGAAGACATATTACCCGACTTCATCCAAAGCTTTCCTACCCTGTTTTACGATCTGTTTAATGAAGTAGAAACGGGTATCGAGTACCAGCTATTCGACGTTCAGAAAGGTGAGTTTCCTAAAGAATTTAAGAAGAATGAGCTTTGCCTCATTACCGGAAGCCGGGCAGGAGCGTATGAAGACGATCCATGGATAAAAAAACTATTGGAGTTTATTCGCCAAGCCGATGCCGCAAAGGCTCCGATGGCAGGTGTATGCTTTGGACATCAAGTCATTGCACAAGCCTTAGGTGGTAAAGTTGAACCATCGACTAAAGGATGGGGCACAGGGATAAGGGTTTCTAAAGTGGTGCATCCCAAGGGGTTCGAGTATTTTCCGGACAAAGAAATGCGTCTTCATTATAATCACAATGATCAGGTTGTGCAACTACCTCCTGAGGCAGAACTGATAGCCACAAGTGATTTTTGCGAAAATGAGGCCTTTTTAATTGGCGATCATATTCTTTCCTTCCAAGGACATCCCGAATATAGCATGGAATATGCTCAATACATTTTAGATCATAAGACAGGGACATCGCCCAAGATTGTAGAGCAAGCCAGAGAAAGTCTGCAGAAATACACTCCGCAGGGCCTGCAAATAGCCAAGTGGATACTAAAACTTAGAAAATAAATTTAATTATAAACAAAGAAATGCGCTCCAATATACAAAGAGGGCGCATTTCTTTTATCCTATAAAATCAACTAAAAGTTCTATTTACCAAATAGAAGTATAAAATACGGCATCATTCAGATAAGGTATATTCCAGTTCATCTGAGAGAAGCAAAGCACAAAAGTAGCTAAACTAACTACCCACAAGATGAGTAAAGTCATTTTTAAGCCTGAAACCATAGGCTCCCATTTAAAGATAAGCCGAAGTACAGCATAAAGCATTGATGCCAGAGGAATACCTACCAACATAACACCTGCAATACTTGCCACAATAACAGCAAGCGGAGAAGCTGAAAATAGTGACCAATCCGTGGCTGGAAGCAGATGATAAAGTGCACTGCCGCCGCCTACCGCAACAGCCACCGCTCCTATCACCAATGCCATAAAAACAATGGCTAAAACAAAGAGCAGAGGACTGAACACCAAAAGCAACATCACCAGGCAAACTTTTAGAAATACTCCGGCAATGGATACTAGCGCATCTCCCAATTTCTGTATAAAGGTACGAGGTTCATCTGAACGCATATAATTATTCACGCCATTGGTTATTTTTTCAAAACCATCAGTAACAGTCTTTCCTATGTTTTCAACCGTTACAGCCTCTCCGCGCATATGTAGTTTATCTGCAGCCGTCAGTGCCTCGGGAATAACAATCCAACAAACAATATAAATGGATACGACTGTTCCGACACTGCAAACTAAAAATATCAATAAAATGATACGAAGTATTGTTACATCCCATCCAAAATAAGAAGCAAGCCCCCCAACTACCCCACCAAGGATTTTGTCATCCGGATTACGGAATAAACGTTTGTGAGTACCTGACGTCTCTTTGTTTGCAGAAGTCTGGGCAGTTTTATCTGTTGTTCCGGCTTCTTTCTCATCTGATTCCTCGCCCAAGAATTCTTCCGGCTTACCCATACGAGCGATCACTTCCTCCACAGTAGCAATGTTTATTACTTGCACTCCTGTACCGACTTTCTCTACAAAGAGTTCGGATATCCGATTTTCAATGTCTTCTACAATTTCGTCGGCACTTTCTTGTTTACGAAAATGAAGTTTAAGGTTACATAAATAATCATCCAATAATCGGTAGGCATCTTCGTCTATGTGAAAAACAGTTCCGCCTAAGTTTACAGTCAATGTTTTTTTCATTTTATTTTCTTATTTATTAGGATTAAATACTTGCAATATGATTTACCGTTTCGTTTAATTCTTTCCACGACACTTCCAGTTCTCCAAGAAAAATCTCACCCTTTTCCGTTATCCGGTAGTATTTCCGAGGTGGCCCCTGAGTTGATTCTATCCATTCATAGCATAGCAAATCATCATTCTTAAGGCGAGTCAACAATGGATACAATGTCCCTTCTACCACAATCAACTTCGCTTCTTTCAACTTCTGAATAATATCCGAAGCATAAGCCTGTTCTTTGTGAAGCAGCAACATGATGCAATATTCAAGCATCCCTTTGCGCATCTGCGATTTTACATTATCTACATTCATTGCTTTATATATTTACAGTGCAAATATATATATTATTTAGTACCATGTTATACATAGTACCTTATTTTTGTTATATTTAACTTTTAAAGTAACTATTAAGTAATACTAAAAAGGAATAATGCTTATATTCGCATCTGTTATCAAACCTTATGCAGATGTTTACCACACGAATAGCGACAACAGATGATTGCCTACTAATTAACAGATTAGCTTCCCAAGTATTTCCGGAAACCTATAGAGAGATTCTGCTTCAGGATCAGCTTGAGTATATGTTTGAGTGGATGTATTCTCCAGAAAACGTACACAAACAAATGAGAGAAGGACACGTTTACTTCATTGCCTACGCTGAAAGTGAGGTTTGCGGCTATCTATCTGTTCAACAGGAAAATGCAGATCTTTTCCATTTGCAAAAGAT
This sequence comes from Bacteroides sp. UBA1317, assembly GCA_002307035.1. Taxonomy (GTDB): domain Bacteria; phylum Bacteroidota; class Bacteroidia; order Bacteroidales; family Bacteroidaceae; genus Bacteroides. The sequence continues at coordinate 22,160 of DBTL01000119.1, read as the reverse complement.
CTATGTTTTACCTTCTTTTCAGGGTACGCACGCAGGCAGTTTCTTGTTTCATGAAGCAGTTAAATACATAAAGAAAGTACACCCGTCTCCTTGTAAGATGGAACTTAATGTGAATAGGAATAACCCAGCAATACAGTTTTACGAACACATGGGTATGAAGAAAATGCGCGAAGGAGATTTTCCCATTGGCAATGGATACTACATGAACGACTACATTATGGGGATAGAAATAGAACCTTGAAGAAGCATCTTAGTGTTGTTTAGTACATTTCAAATAGTTAATATGTCAATATTTAAAACTAAGAGAAAGTAGCCGTTACAAGCCTTCTGAGAGGGGGTTGTTGAATGTAGGAGATCAGCGCGTTGAAAGCGGACATTCAACACGCTGATCTCCTACATTCAACACGCTGAAGTGGTTAGTTCAATGAAGAAAGATGGAACTGTAAAAAAACATCATTAACTAAGCCCTTCGATATTTCCGCCAACAATATCGATATGCAGTGCTTGCGGCTCTTTGGGCAATCCGGGCATACGAAGTATTTCTCCCGCAATGGCCACAATCATCTCGGCACCATTATTTATCACAATGTCTTTGATGTGAAACTCGAAGTTGTTTACCGCACCATATATTTTGGGGTCGGCGGAGAAAGAGTATTGCGTCTTGGCAATGCAAACAGGATAATGAGAAACTCCCAGTTCGCCAATTTGCTTAATCATGTTGCGAGCAGTACTACTATATGTAACAATGCTGGCACCATAAATGCCTGTAGCTACCTTTTCTATCTTTTGTTGAACGGTGTCAGTATCTTTATAAGTAAACTTCAATGGTTGAGATGGTTTCTTCTCAACGGTTTCCACCACAAGATTAGCCAAGTCTACAGCACCTTCTCCACCTTCGGTAAAGGCGTTGTTGATGGCAAAGCCTACACCAAGTTCAGCACAATGGACACGGATCAATTCAATCTCCTCTTCAGCATCACTGGCGTATTTATTGAACGCCACAATGATGGTTTGTCCAAACGAACGCAGGTTGCGGATATGTTTATCCAGATTTTGAAGCCCTTCGGAAAGCCCCTCTATGTTGGGCTCTTTAATGCGATCTAAACTCACACCACCATGCATCTTTAATCCTTGTGCAGTAGCAACGATAACCGTTAAGCGGGGTTGAAGGCCTGATTTGCGACACTTGATATTATAAAATTTCTCGGCACCAAGATCGGCACCAAAACCTGCTTCTGTAATGACATAATCACCAAAAGTCATTGCCATCTTCGTAGCCAACAACGAGTTGCATCCATGAGCTATGTTGGCAAACGGGCCACCATGAACAAAAGCAGCTGTATTTTCAGTGGTTTGCACCAAGTTGGGATGAATGGCTTCTTTTAATAGTACAGCTACAGCACCGGCCACTCCAAGATCTTTCACCGTAAAGGGTTTGTTATCATACGTGAAGCCAAGTAATATATTCTCTATCCGACGGCGAAGATCAGTCACATCTTTGGCAAGGCAAAGTATGGCCATAATTTCGGAGGCAGGAGTAATATCAAAGCCGGATTCTTGAGTGATACCGTTGCTTTTAGGCCCTAATCCCACAACAATGCTACGCAGCGAACGGTCGTTCACATCGAGCACTCTGCGCCAAAGTATTTCTTTTAATCCGAATCCTTTCGACTGATTTTGATAGAGGTAGTTATCAAGCAGAGCTGAAATCATATTATGAGCCGAGGTGATGGCATGAAAATCACCGGTAAAATGCAAGTTGATCTTCTCCATCGGAAGCACCTGAGCGTATCCGCCTCCGGCTGCCCCACCCTTCATACCAAAGCAAGGACCTAGCGAAGGTTCACGCAGCGCCACAATGGCTTTCTTTCCTATCTTATTCAGTCCCAGAGCCAAACCTATGGAAACTGTTGTCTTGCCAATACCGGCCTTTGTGGCAGTGATGGCGGTAACCAAAATCAGATTACTCTTCTTTACTTTCTCTTCATCGATCAGATGTTCGGGTATCTTAGCGATGTAACGTCCATAGTTTTCGACTTCGTCTCGCGGAATACCGATCTCTTCGGCAACTTGCTTTATCTTCTTTAACTCTGTAGTACGTGCTATCTCTATATCCGATTTCATACGAGGTGGTTTGGTTTTACTATTTTTGAAGCTGCAAAAATAATAATAAACTTTGTTTATTTGATTTGCTGACTTACATTTAGACATAGAAATATCGTCCGATATGGATAAATATAACGCTTTATAACTTTAAACCTCATATAAACGATGAATCTGGATACAATACATTCGCTTTGTATCCAGATTCTTATTAAACAGATCTTAAAAGAATACGAACCGTCAAGCAGTTATTTAAAACGTGAAGTATCTACTTCTTGTCTTTTCTTCTCTTTATAATCGCCTATTTTGTAACTCAAGGACACACTAAAAGTACGTGTATTTTGCAAGTAGTGATTAGTCACATTTTGGTTGGCAAAATGAATTTCGGGAGTGATAAGCGAAGTATCGAAAAGATCGCCTCCTTTAATGGTAAGTTGCGCTCTTTCTTTGGCAAACGTCCATTTAAGCGCAGCATCCAGGTTGCCGGAGCGACTAAGGTCGTAAATGCCCTGAATAGTCCCATTTTGATAAAATCCGGAAAGGGTAAATTTCAAATCCGGCTTGGTGGAGACTGTGAGCGTATTGTCCATGATGAGCATAAAAGAGTATGCGTGGCGATCGAATGGTATATCCCAAAAGTCATCATCTTTCTCACGTGTGTAGTTCCCTATCACAATGAAGCGAGAGTTTAATCGATCTTTCACTTTAAGCGGTAACACCACCTGAAGACCTGCTTCTTGTCTAAAATCGAAGTTCTGATACTTATTTATTTCCACTAGTTTTTCGGGCGATTGATAAGGAACTTGTGTAAAATAATCGGGTTGATGATTGAAATATGCAGTGAAGACATACTTACTCTTCATTATATACGTAAGGTTGGATTCATAAGAACGTGAAGGTTTTAATAGCGGATTGCCGTGAATCTCCGTATAGTTGTTGGCATAGGCTACTGTATTGTTGGTCGACCAATACGACGGGTATCTCTTATCAGCCGTAAATGCCAATTGAAGAATATGTCCTGCCGCCAGTGTGTAATTCATGTTAAGCGTGGGATAAACGTTCCATTCATTCCACACATCGGTATGATAAAGTTCTGCTGCCAAGGAAGCATCCATCGAAAATTTTTCACTAAAGCTCTTATTGAATCCGGCAAATCCATTAAACGTTTGCTCACGATGATGAGCACTCATTGAGTTTTCAGGAAGTAACTCTCCGGTTTCGGTATCGTAATAATATTGAAAACTATGATCAGTAGCTGTGGTATAATTGAGTCCATAGTTTAGCCCCCAACCATTCTTAAAGTCACGATTTTGTTTAGCATAAAACATCCACTTATTGATGCGTTGCATGTCTTCATAGCGAAAGTCTTGTTCTTTTCCGTCCATCGTGCTATGCAATACCTGATCTCCGGGCGCACGATAAAAAGTATATTCCGCACCAGCTTTTAATCCGCAAGGAGCCTGATAGTCAAGCTTCACGTTATGCAATGCATCATCTCCGTTGCTATCTACGTTTGAATTGACCGAGCCTGAAGAAGTATTGTTCATACTATTGTCATTAATCTGTGTAGTATAAACCAAGCTCAATGCATGATCCTTACTAAAATTATAATCCATGCCCAATCGGGCATTATGTTCGTTTCCCCTACTGCGCCCAATAGAAAGAATGTTAACCGGATACACTTGGTTATTCACGGTATGCAAAGCCTCCTTATCTATCCCATAATAACTGCGGTTATGATTGTAAGAGTAGAGAAAATCAGCAGAGAATTTAGGAGAAGAATAAAGGAGGTTTGCACGCTCCGTAAAGCCTGCGTAACGTTCTTGTGACCATGCGGAGTAGAGTTCTCCTTGCAATGAAGGAGCATCTCCAATCCCAGATTTTAGCACCAGATTAATCATCGGCCCCCGCACTTGATATTGAGCGGGAGCAGAATACATTACTTCCGCTTTCTCAATGCGTGAAACCGGCATACTTTTCAGTAAAGTATTTAGTTGTTCGGTACTCATCGTGCTTACCTTACCATTGATCACTACCGTTACACTTGTACCGGCCAACATCAGCCCTCCGCCCATGTCCACTATACCGGGAAGCTCCTTAATGGCTTCATAAGCATTATCTACCGGCAGATTGCTGACCAAACGCGGCAAGTCGTATACCAACTTTCCTTTTTCTGCTTTCACAACAGGACGTTCGCCTTTTACCATCACTTCAGGCAATTGCATGTAGAGACTGTCAAGAAACAGATGAGCAGAATCATTCACGTGGATAGGGCTTCCGGCAGAAACCGAAGAAATTGTTTGTGTAAAAGCGGTTGGTATTATTACGCTTAATAAGAAAAGTAGAAGATACATTCGTTTCATATCGTATTTTGTTTTTTATTGTTGCAAAGTACGACATTATAATAGCTATATTACGTTATCAATCACTTACTAAGTGTTATTTAGTCTTATCAAGAAAGATAAATAATGTTCGATTTCATTATCTTTGTTGCATATACAATTGATAGTCGAAAAATGAAACTACCTTTCAAGCATATCGCCATATTGGTCATACTTTCCTTAGTGGGCATTTTTGCTTACCAGGCATACTGGCTCACAAGTTTGTATCACAACATGGAGTCGCAAACGGAAATCTCCATTCTCTCTGCCATAAAAAATGCAGACCATATTGAGCTCTTTCTGCGGGCAGACAGTATTAGTAATGCAAATGACGAAAGAAGAAAACTAGGTATAGAAGCAAACGCTTCTGGAGAGATTTCCTGTTCTACTTCATTTAAAAAAGATGAAGTTAAAAGAACGTCACAGACCATCATAAAGAAAAAGATCCTGAGAGATTCAGCGTTATATGAAACAGAACGAATCGTACAATCAGACAATAAGTTGACTGATGGCATCAATATAGGGTATAACTATTCTTCCTTAGAGGTTATGGCAGCACAAATGCAAATGGCTTTACACATGGCAGTAGACGAAGAAATTAAACAGATTAATATTGTTCGCTTTGACAGTATTCTACGTAGCGACCTGATAAAATCGAACTTAGACATCAAACATTACACACAAATCGTGAAACTCAAAGGTGATAGTATCATCGCTTCTTCCCTACCCGCTTCCGCAGATACAACAAATTTGATTCGTCACGAATTTGTGTACGATCTACCGAAAACACACGCATTTCGTGTATATACAGAACCTACGAACACAGTGATTTTGCAACAAATGGCAGGTATACTAGCTACTTCATTCATCATTCTCATTATTCTAAGCTTCGCCTTTTGGTATCTTATTCGAACTATTTTACGGCAGAAGACACTCGAGGAAATGAAAAGCGATTTCACCAATAATATCACGCACGAGCTCAAAACTCCGATAGCAGTTGCTTATGCTGCTAATGACGCTTTACTAAATTTTAGCAAAGCTGAAGAAAAAGTTCAACGAGACAAATATTTGCGCATCTGCCAGGAACAATTACAACGACTTAGCGGTTTAGTAGAGCATATTCTATCCATGAGCATGGAACAACGAAAAGCCTTTCGTTTGCATCCGGAAAAGATACAGCTTCAGGAGTTAATAAAACCTTTAATAGAACAACACAAGATGAAAGCTGACAAGCCGACTAAGATTTCTTGTAATCCGGAATCGGACAAGTGTGAGATTATGGTTGACAAAATACATTTCAGCAACATTATCAGTAACCTAATAGACAACGCCATAAAATATTCCACAGATAAAGCAGAAGTCACGATAGAATGTCGAGAGAATAATGGAGAAGTAGAAATATCAGTAATAGACAAGGGTATCGGAATCCCAAAAGAAAAACAAAAGAATATATTCGATAAATTCTATCGGGTACCAACGGGAAATCTGCACAATGTGAAAGGCTATGGTTTGGGATTATATTATGTAAAAACAATGATAGAAAAACATGGGGGAACAGTAGCAGTTGAGAGCGAGCCAGGTATTGGAAGTTGCTTTACGATAAAACTTGAAAGTGGAGAATTAGCAGTATGAAAAACGAAAAAATAGAAGTATTATTAGTTGAAGACGAGCATACTCTCGCAATGATAATAAAAGACACTCTCGAAGAAAAAAGTTTCATCATTCGCACTGCATTCAATGGCGAAGAGGGATTGCGACTTTTTTTTGAACACCGACCGGACGTACTGGTAGCCGATGTGATGATGCCTCGGATGGATGGTTTTGAAATGGTACGCCGCATTCGTCAGACAGACAAGAAAACACCTGTAATTTTTCTCACTGCCCGCTCTGCCATTAACGATGTAGTAGAAGGATTTGAGCTTGGAGCCAACGACTATCTTAAAAAACCGTTTGGTATGCAAGAGCTAATTGTACGTATCAAAGCATTAGTGGGCAAGGCATTCAATAGCTCTGAAGAAGAAAAAAGTTCCAAATTTGAGATTGGTAATTATTTATTCGATTCAATCACACAAAGTCTTATCTTTGCAGGGGTAAAGCAAGAACTATCACACAGAGAATCTGAAATATTGCACCGTCTCTGTGAAAATCGCAATCAAGTAGTCAATGCGCAAGATGTATTACTAGACCTTTGGGGAGACGATAGTTTTTTTAATTCACGCAGCTTACATGTATTTATGACTAAGCTTCGTCATAAACTAGCACAAGATGAGAGAATACGAATAGTCAACGTTCGTGGCATCGGCTATAAACTAATAGTAAACTAAAAATAGACTGATATGAAAAAAATAATTTTATTTCTTGCTATGTTGGCAACATCAATGGCAACTATGGCACAATCGGAAGTATTATCGGATAGCATCACTCTTAAAATGGATAGCAATAAACATTTTGGAGATTATATGCTTGATGCGAATTTATACAGCATGCCAATACTCCAATTACCATCTTACACCGACATGCTAAAAACGACTCCCAGCATGGAGAATTTCATCGAATCACTACTCAACCGATCCCCTCAATGGATGTTCACAAAAGCCACATCAGATGCCCTACCTACTCTGATATACGGATATAACACATTCGATTTTCAATCTCCAACTCAAAACTTAGGAATGGGTACGATCAAGCTGAACGGCAATTTAAGGCTAAACCTTTATGGACAATATGCACCGGATGGTAGTAAATTACCCGGAAATAACCTGTTGCCTTGGGAGAAGAACTATTTTAAAGGAGCTATGGAACTAAAAGTAAACAAGAAATTTGGGATTCGTGTAGAAGTGCAACGCGGAGGCTATAATCCTTATGCTTACTAAGAATAAAAAAAATCACGTATTATCGCTTCACAAAGTGAAAGGACAAATACGTGATTTTTTTAAAAGCATTTTATTTCATACTACCACCAATGATATCAAGTAGTTCATTGGTAATAGCTTGCTGGCGTGACTTATTGTACTGTTTTGTTAAATCTTGAATCAGTTCATTTGCATTATCTGTAGCAATCTGCATAGCCATAGTGCGAGCAGCATGCTCTGAAGCATTTGAATCAATCAAGGCAGTATACATCTTCAAAGTAATTACCTGAGGAAGTAAACTTGTAATAAATTCCGGAGCAGAAGGCTCTACAATATAATCGATATTTCTTTTACTCTTTTCAACATCCACCTTGTGACCTGTCAAATCAATAGGCAAATAGTCTTCACACATGAGAGTCTGACTTCCCACCGATTTGAAATGATGATAAATCAGTTCAACTTTATCTACCTCTTGAGATGCAAAGAGATCCATCAACTGAACACCTAACTCAGATGCCTCCTGATAGGAAGGTTTGTTGGCTAAATGTTGAAAACTACCTCTAGTTGTATATCCCATCTTCTTGACACTTACTTCTATCTTCTTTCCAATAGGATAAATAAGAATGTTCTCCCGGCCTAGAGTACTGCTATATTTGTCTATAACTTGCGTAAATTGCTTGATTATATTAGCATTAAAAGCGCCACAAAGAGAGCTATTTGAAGAAAAGACCACAATAGCCACACGATTGACAGGCCTACTAACAATATAAGGTGATTCAATAGTAGAGTCAGTACTCAAAAAGTTAGTCAAAATAGCATTCAACTTCGACTGATAAGGTAACATATTCTCAATGGCTCCCTGCGCCTTATGCAGTTTTGCAGAAGCCACCATTTTCATAGCTGATGTGATCTGTCGGGTACTTTTTACCGAATTGATCCTCGATTTTATTTCTTTTAATGAAGCCATGATTAATTTATCTTAGAGTTTAAAGATCATACAGATTAAGAATTTAATGATCGGAAGCACAACCAAACTATGGTGCATTCAATTCTATATAAATTTTAATCTATATATAAACGACTTTGAAAGAAGCTGTTTCTATCTTTTATAATTATCTTTTTCTCAAAGATTTTGGTCAATAAACTTTTCTTTTATGACAAAATAAAAAGAGAAAAAAGATATAGCTAGAAGCGCTCTTAAACCAAAAATTGTTTAGCCACCATTTCAGCTGTTGCCTCAATGGCTTTTGAAACCGCAGCATCAATAACCCCGCTTTTCAGTACATCCAGAACATCTACCTGATGATTCAACTCCAAGGATTTTAAAAAGTTTTGTTCAAAATCATGAACTTTATCCAAAGGAACATTTTTCAACAGCCCATGCGTACCGCAATACAAAACAGCAATTTGTTTCTCAACTGGAATTGGAGAATATTGAGGTTGAACCAATAAACGTACATTTTTCTGTCCTTTATCAATAGTCAAGGCGGTTATCGGATCCATGTCTCCACTAAACTTCGAAAATGCTTCCAATTCTCTAAACTGAGCTTGGTCAATTTTCAATGTACCAGCAACTTTCTTCATCGCCTTAATCTGAGCATTACCACCCACACGAGAAACAGATATACCAACATTAATAGCAGGGCGATTACCTTGATTAAATAAATCTGTATCAAGGAATATCTGGCCATCAGTAATCGAAATAACATTCGTAGGAATGTAAGCAGAAACGTCACCTGCTTGTGTTTCAATAATAGGTAGCGCCGTTAGCGACCCACCTCCTTTTACTTTTCCTTTCAAACTAGGGGGAAGATCATTCATCTGGCAAGCCACTTCTTGCTGGCTTATTATCTTAGCAGCACGTTCGAGCAGACGCGAGTGCAAATAGAAAATGTCACCCGGATATGCTTCACGCCCCGAAGGACGACGAAGAATCAATGATACCTCACGATAAGATACAGCTTGTTTCGATAAGTCATCATAAACGACTAAAGCGTGACGACCGGTATCACGAAAGTACTCGCCAATTGCAGCACCGGCAAATGGTGCAAAGTATTGCAGTGCAGCAGGATCACCTGCAGTAGCAGCCACAATAACGGTATAATCCAAAGCACCGTGCCCCCGAAGAGTATTCACGATGGTAGCAACGGTAGAAGCTTTCTGACCAATGGCTACATAGATGCAATACACCGGATCTCCAGCATCATAGTTGCTTCGTTGATTAATAATAGCATCAAGAGCAATAGATGTTTTTCCGGTTTGTCTGTCACCAATAATTAATTCACGCTGGCCACGGCCTATTGGAATCATTGCATCTACTGATTTCAATCCAGTTTGCAAAGGTTGGTTCACCGGCTGACGAAAGATAACTCCTGGAGCTTTCCGTTCCAGAGGCATCTCATACAGCTCACCACCAATACGTCCTTTACCATCAAGCGGATCCCCCAATGGATCAATGACACGACCTAGCATGCTCTCGCCAACAAGTATGGACGCAATTCGACCTGTTCGCTTAACAGTGAACCCTTCCTTAATTTTATCTGTTGGACCCAATAACACAGCACCTACATTATCTTCTTCCAAGTTCATTACAATGGCTTTGATACCATTGTCGAATTCCAATAATTCATTGGCTTCGGCATGATTCAATCCATAGATACGTGCAACACCATCACTGACTTGTAGCACAGTACCTACTTCATCGAGTTGTATATGAGTTTCAATACCCTCTAATTGCTTACGCAATACATCGGAAACCTCACTCACTTTTATATTTTCTGACATATTCTCTTATTTTTTTTGAAAAATATCACATTAAAACTGTAAATTACACAATTCTTCTGTTCTTTTCGATGAATTGTCGCTTTACCCTTTTTAGCTGAGTCGCAATACTAGCATCAAGCCGATATCCATTTATATCAAATATAAACCCTCCTTCAATAGACGGATCAATCACTGTCTTTAACTCCATACGCGCATGCAAGCGCTGAGCTGCAGAACTTTTAATTCGGGCTCTGGTCTCTTCGTCTACAGGTACTGCAGTGATGAGCTTTCCTACACCAATGTGTTTCATTTTTCGATATAAATCCTGATACATCAGGCACATAAATTGCAAGTATGTTTCTCTTCGTTTCTTCAGCACAAGGCTTATAAAACGCAACAATTCATTACTGATTCCTTCAGATCCGTCTATCGTGGCCGCCGAAGTGATAACCTTTAGCTTTTCTCCAGCTGGAAGAATTGGGTTATCCAAAACTTTCCTTAGATTTGGATACGATTCGAAATTACTTGCCAACATGGACACCTCCTTATACAGACGTTTTTCTACACCATTTGATTTGGCGTAAGCAATCAGTGCCTTTGCATAACGCATTGAGATTATACCTACTTCCATATTACTACCTCACTTAAGATTTAGAAGATAACACTTCATCTAGCATGCGATCAATCATTTCCATTTGCTCTTTTTCAGTTTGCATTGTCTTACGAATAACTTTTTCTGCTATATCAACCGACAGAACTGCAACTTGACGACGAATATCACGAATAGCTTCCTCCTTCTCCAACAGAATTTGCTCTTTCACATTATCCAATTCTTTTTGAGCAACTACTTCTGCCTGTTTGCGAGCCTCATAAATGATTTTATCGCGCTCAAGCATTGTTTCTTTCAGAATTCTCCCTTGTTCTTTATTCGCATTGGCAATGATAATTTCGCTCTCACTCTTCAGTTTGGAAAGCTGTTCATGAGCGTCCTTAGCCACTTGAATAGACTGGTTGATATATACCTTCCGGTCTTCTACCATCTTAATGATAACAGGGAAACCGTATTTTGCCAAAACGGCAAATACGATTCCAAAAGAAAGAAGCATCCAGAACAAGAGCCCGCTTTCGGGCAATAATAATGACATATACTTCTTCTTTTATAAAAAGAACACTAATAAACAAACAACGATAGCTAACAAAGCTACACCTTCAATCAAAGCAGCAGCGATAATCATATTCATACGAATATCGCCTGCAGCATCAGGTTGACGTCCGATAGCTTCCATAGCAGAACCACCAATTTTACCAATGCCTATACCTGCTCCAATAACTGCAAGACCAGCTCCTACCGCTGCTCCCAATTTACTTACTCCAGCAGCAGCTGCAGTTGCTTGTAATAATACTGTTAGTAACATAATTTTCTATTTTTTAAAATTATTGATATTTTTAATCTGTAAATTTATAATATAGTTGTTAATGATTCGAAGTACTTCCTTCTTTTGCATGATGTTCTTCTTGAGCCAAACCTATAAATACCGCTGAAAGCATCGTAAACACATAGGCTTGAATGAATGCAACCAATAACTCCAGTAGATTCATGAAAATATTAAAGAGCACCGACGCGATAGTGAGACTAGTATTCATAAATGGCCCCATACTTGCCGAAATAAAAATTAAGCAAGTCAATACCAACATAGCCATGTGCCCAGCCAACATATTAGCAAAAAGACGAATCATCAAGGCGAATGGCTTTGTAAATATTCCGAATAGTTCGATGACAGGCATCATAGGGACAGGCACCTTTAGCCACCAAGGAACATCCGGCCAAAAAATATCTTTCCAATAAGCACGGGTTCCAAATACATTCACTATAACAAATGTAAATAGAGCAAGCACAAGCGTAATAGCAATATTACCAGTTACATTGGCTCCTCCGGGAAAGAAAGGAATGAGCCCCATTATATTATTAATAAAGATGAAAAAGAATGCGGTCAACAAATAAGGCGCAAACTTTTTATAGTTTGGTCCTACACAACTTTTAATCACGTCGTCGTGTACCATCATGATAAACATTTCCATAAAGCCAACAAAACCACCCGGGGCTACAGCACTTGCCTGTTTCTTTTTATACCAACGAGCAACACCTAAAACGATAAAAGCTAATAAAAAAGTGTTTATAAATAAAGAAAGTGTAATCTTAGTTATAGAAATATCGAAAGGACGAACTTCACTACCAGTAAGGTCATGTTCTACAATTTTCCCTTCATATTTACTGCCTGCAGGTGCAATAGAAAGTCCTTCGTAGTTACCGCTATTCTCTTCAAATTTAGATGAAAGGAACGAATGCCAACCTGTTGCTTGGCTATAAACTATAACTGGCAGAGGAATACGAATTTGAGTATCTCCCCACGTTGTAATATGCCATTCATAAGAGTCACCGATATGACCAAAAACAATTTCTTTCACATTCACTGTTTCATGATCACTTTCCGCAGATGCAGGAAGCACAACAAAACTCAACAATAAGAATATTCCAGCAAATATTTTATGCAATCTTTTCTTTTTCATTCTCTCTTTTTCTTTTTCGGTTCCGTTCAAATACAAAAAAGAACCAAGTCTCAAACATCAAGTTTACCAAATAAAATATCATAAAAGTGACTAAGAAATCTCTGACAGAAACGTTTACTACAACACAATAAACAAGTAAAACAACAACAGAGAAAATAATCCGAAGTATCTTTAATGCTAAATAAAAAAGCGGTAATTTTTGTGGAGCATACTTCCGACAAATATCAGACATATAACTGCAAAACACGCCAAGTACAGCAAAATAAATCGGAATAAAAGGGAACCAACTAAAATAATGACTAGGCAAATAAAAATAAAAGATTAATAATCCGGCTATACTTGTTAATACGGTAAATAGTGAAAAAGCCATGAAATAATCTAATTTAATCTTGCTTAAACCCATTTTAATTTAGTTTATAGAGAAACACATACTGAAACAGTTCCGTTACTCAATTCCAAAAAACCACTCTGAATATTCAATGTATATTCTTCGCCCTTGCTAATATATATAATCTCACCTTTTACCAATGAGGAAACGATTGGAGCATGTTGAGGTAAAATGGTAAAAATACCAATTGCCCCCGGCAAGGTAATACTAGTAATTTCTCCATCAAACAATTGTTGTTCAGGTGATACTATGCTCAGATGTAGATTCATTGTCTTAACTTTTATTATCTTTCAAAATATTCTTAAATGCCTCTTTTGCTTATTCTCTTGTTTGCTCCAACAACTGTTTCCCCTTCTCTATGGCATCTTCAATTGTGCCCACATTCAAAAATGCCGATTCAGGAAGATAATCTACTTCACCATCAAGAATCATTTTAAATCCTTTGATTGTATCTTCAATGGAAACCATGACTCCCTGAAGACCTGTAAATTGCTCTGCCACAGTAAATGGTTGAGATAGAAAACGTTGTACTCTGCGAGCACGATTCACAGTCAGACGATCTTCATCAGAAAGTTCTTCCATACCCAAAATTGAGATGATATCCTGCAATTCCTTATTACGCTGCAAAATCTGTTTTACACGTTGAGCTACTTCATAATGCTCTTGTCCCACAACAAGAGGATCAAGAATACGCGAAGTTGATTCCAAAGGATCTACAGCCGGGTAAATACCAAGTTCAGTGATTTTACGGCTAAGTACTGTTGTTGCATCAAGATGTGTAAAAGTAGTAGCAGGTGCAGGGTCAGTTAAATCATCCGCAGGAACATAAACAGCCTGAACAGAAGTAATAGAACCTGATTTAGTAGAAGTGATGCGTTCCTGCATAACTCCCATCTCCGTAGCTAATGTAGGTTGATAACCTACAGCCGAAGGCATACGACCCAATAAAGCTGAAACCTCGGAACCTGCCTGAGTAAAGCGGAATATATTATCAATAAAAAACAAAATATCTTTTGAACCGGATTCAGCAGCCAAGTCACGAAAAGATTCCGCCACCGTTAGTCCAGACAATGCAACGGAAGAACGTGCTCCGGGAGGTTCATTCATTTGTCCAAAGACTAAAGTAGCCTGAGATTTAGCCACTTCATCGTAATCTACCTTAGATAAATCCCAATGGCCAGCCTCCATGCTCTTTTTAAATTCTTCTCCATAGCGAATAACACCTGACTCAATCATTTCACGAAGTAAATCATTTCCCTCACGAGTACGTTCACCTACTCCTGCAAAAACTGAAAATCCATTGTGCTTTTTTGCTATATTGTTGATAAGCTCCATAATAAGAACTGTTTTACCCACACCAGCGCCACCAAACAAACCAATTTTACCACCTTTAGAATAAGGTTCCAATAAATCGATTACTTTTATTCCGGTGAACAAGACTTCCTGAACAGTAGTCAAGTCTTCAAACTTAGGCGGATCTCGGTGTATGGGATATGCTCCTTTTCTATTGAGATCTTTCATTCCATCAATAGACTCTCCTACCACATTCATTAATCGCCCCTTTATTTGAGCACCTACAGGCATGGTTATTGGACTATGGGTTGGAACAACTTTCATTCCACGTTGCAAACCATCGGTACTATCCATAGCAACGGTTCGAACCGTATTTTCACCAATATGTTGCTGTACTTCTACTATTAGTTTCTTACCGTTAGGCCTTTTTATTTCTAACGCTTCGTGAATGCTTGGCAACATCAAGTCAGTTTCAGAGCCATCAAAAAAAACATCGACCACTGGACCAATAACCTGAGAAATATGCCCTATAATCTGTGACATAAGCAAAATATGTTTTAGATAAAAAACGTGATTTTTTCCTGTTTGTTCAATAGTTAGACAAACAACTTTGCAAATATAGAAACAAAAACGAATCGTTGTTTCAGTTTACTAAATTTTGTTTTTAGATAACATTCATTAGTCCTGTTTTAAGGCCATACAGACCAATCTTTAATACGAATCAAAGGCAAAAGTGTCAGTAAAATAAACCTGTTTTTTTTTAGACGAAAACAAGTTTAAAGTGACACATAGCCATAAAATAAGATCAATAGACCTCAACTTTAGCTGCTATACATTTCGCTTTATCACGTAATGCATTCATATTAACATTTAATGGTGCATAGCATAGCACTATCCCCATTCGACGATTGACCCGAGTAAAAGGTTTACCAAAGATACGCAAATAAGTATCTTCTTCTTTAGTAACTTCCTCCATTCCTTTGTATTGAGGAGTCTCCTGACTGGAAATCGTTGAGAGAATAACGGCGCTTACACCTGCTTTCTCTTGTTTAATGTTAGGGATAGGCCATCCTAAGACTGCCCGCAAATGAAGTTCAAACTCATTCAGATTCTGTGTTCCAGCCAATGTTACCATGCCCGTATCGTGAGGACGAGGAGACAATTCTGAAAAATAAACCCCATGTTCGTGGCTTAGAAAGAATTCTACTCCCCACAAACCAGCACCTGTAAGCGAATGTGTCACTTTCTCAGCCATATCCTGTGCTTCTAGCAGATGAGCAGGATCAATATGAGCCGGTTGAAAACTTTCTCTATAATCTCCACCTTTTTGCACGTGACCAATTGGTGGACAGAAAAGAGTCGGACCATTCTTCTGTGTTACAGTAAGCAATGTTATCTCGCTATCAAAACGGATGAACTCTTCGATAATCAGTTCGCGAATATCACCACGGCTACCACTACAACCGTATTCCCAAGCATGTTGCAGTTCATCAGCACTTTTCACCAATGATTGTCCTTTGCCGGACGAGGACATGAGAGGCTTCACAACACAAGGAAAACCTATTTTATCAGCTGCAGCTTTCAATTCTTCAAAAGAAGTAGCATAGAAGTACTTCGCTGTTTTAAGGCCTAACTCTTTAGCGGCAAGATCGCGAATAGCTTTACGGTTCATGGTAAAGTTCACAGCACGAGCACTGGGGACAACCTGAATGCCTTGTCTTTCAAAATCATACAAACGTTCCGTACGTATTGCCTCTATTTCCGGAACAATGATATCCGGTTGATGTCTCTTTACTACACGCTCCAACTCTTCGCCATTAAGCATATCCAGCACTTCATACTCATCTGCCACTTGCATGGCAGGTGCTCCGGGATATGAGTCGCAAGCAATGATATACTGTCCTTTGCGCTGTGCAGAAATTACAAACTCTTTTCCTAATTCGCCCGATCCGAGCAAAAGTATTTTTTTCATTTTATTTATTGATGATGATCACGTAACAAATCATTTACCGTCTTCACGGGATTAAACGTTGTGAGGGGTACTTCCACACAAACCGTATTCCAATCACTCATAGCTCCGTTCCATAAACCCGGAAGTTCAAGTGCTTTGAGTTCCTTACCTTTCTTTGATTTATAAGAGATAAAACCGGTAGTTTTATCTACGAAATTGGATAAATCGAATTTATGTCCCTTATAATCACGAACGGCACAGACTAGATCTACGGGATTAAAATACGTTCCTTTTTCGAACATTTCCTTGCTTACCGGATCTGTCATGTCTATTTGTGAACTTTCCAATATCTGCAATGAGATGGTTCCATCTTGATTGTATGCAAGAAACGGTCCCCCACCCGGCTCGCCGACATTCTTCACCATTCCACAAACACGCATCGGACGATTAAGTTTCTTTTTTAAGTAAAGTACAAGTTCCACATCTTCCAATATACTAGTCTCCGGATTCTTGCAAAAAAGTTTTTTCTGTAAGAATTGAAGAATTTCCCGTACCTGATCTTGTGTATATTGTCCACTATCAAGTAGCTCCAGATAGTCAAACGCCTGCTTTTGCAGCGTAACCAATACCCCTGCCAGAAGTTTCTTGTAACGTACCGTGTCCTCTTTCAACCTGTCGGGAACAACATTATCAATATTCTTAATAAACAAGATATCTGCATCTAGGTCATTCAGATTCTCTATTAATGCTCCGTGACCTCCGGGACGAAATAATAACTTATCCTTATCCCGAAAAGGTTCATTGTTTATATCCGCAGCTATCGTATCTGTATTCGGTTTCTGCTCAGAGAAAGTAATGTTATAAATCAGCCCATATTTTTGACCATAAGCATCTACCTTCTTTTCTGTCAATGCTTTGAAAAAAGCACGATGTTCAGCAGATACCGTGAAATGTACATTAACATGCGAACGATTGCCGGCAGCATACAAAGCACCTTCCACTAAATGCTCTTCCAGAGGAGTACGCGCTCCATCCTCATATTTATGAAATTTCAGTAATCCTTTTGGCAATGCACCATAGTTCAATCCCGTTTCAGAAAGCAATGCATTCACTATTGCTTTATAATTTTCATCAGCAACAAGAGAAGAGATCGATTTGCCTTCTATCTTAGTGCAAGCCGCATTCAAGTCATCATAAAAAGCAAATTTTATCAAATTTTCAAAAAACATAAGCTCAAAAGGAGTAGACGGTTTATCATACTCGGCAGCCAAAAATTCAAATAGATCTTTAAACATTCGACTGGCTGCGCCCGATGCAGGGACAAACTTAACGATCGTTTTATCCGTATGAATGTAATTTTCCCATGAACTAAGATAAGACTTTTCATCGGTATCGTTAGGTACCAAAACACCCCGCTCTATAGATGCCGCTGCACTCAATTTCAAATAAGGAAAACCTGTTCGGAAACATGCCAGTTGTTCGGATATCTGAGATTCCATGATACCCTTCTTCGCAAGCAATTCTTTGTCCTGTAGTGTAATCATCGCATGTAATTTTATTAATTGATGGCCAAAAATACAAAATGTTATTTACTTTGTGTGGCATACTAAGCAAAAAAAGCTATTTTTACAACGAAATTAAGACACCATTACGCAGGTGCTAGAATACTCTACTGTAACATAACGTGGTGAAAGTTAATCGAATTAGTTTTGCACATTAATACTTCGGCAAATTATGAATGCATTTTTCACAAAAACAGAAAAAGCGGAACTGCTTACTTTATATAAGAAGCTCTTGCAATCCGCAGGTGACAGCATTGCCACAGAGGACGCAAGAAAACTAAAAAAATATCTCATATTAGCTGCCGATAAAAATATTCTGCAGCGCAATAATTTCGGAATGAATCCCATCATTCGGGATATGCAAACGGCCGTAATCGTAGCCGATGAAATAGGTATGAAAGGTTCTTGCCTCACAGGCATCATGTTGCATGAGATAGTTAAAAACAACACAATTACAATTGAAACGGTTAAGTCTGATTTCGGAGACGATGTGGCAAGTATTATCAAAGGCCTGGTTAAAGCAAATGACTTATATGCCAAAAGTGCAGCTATTGAGTCGGAAAACTTCCGCAATCTATTGCTTTCATTTGCCGAAGATATGCGAGTAATCTTGATTATGATTGCTGATCGGGTGAACATTATGCGGCTAATAAAAAACACCGAAAACAATGAAGACCGTTTAAAAATAGCCAACGAGGCAGTATATTTGTATGCTCCCTTAGCGCATAAATTAGGGCTTTACAAGCTAAAGTCTGAATTGGAAGATCTTTCTTTAAAATACACGCAACGAGAAACGTATTATTTCATAAAAGATAAGCTTAATGAAACAAAATCTTCCCGAGATACCTATATTGCTTCGTTCATCGAACCAATTCAGAAAAAGGTAGAAGAAGCCGGATTAAAATTTGATATTAAAGGAAGAACGAAATCTATACATTCTATTTGGAACAAAATACAAAAGCAGAAAACACCCTTTGAAGGTATATACGATTTATTCGCTATCCGCATCATTCTTGATGCAGACCCTGACAAGGAAAAACAAGAGTGTTGGCAAGTGTACTCCATTGTCACAGATATGTATCAACCTAATCCAAAGAGGTTGCGCGACTGGCTTTCCATACCCAAAAGTAATGGTTATGAATCCTTGCACATCACTGTGATGGGCCCCGAAGGAAAATGGGTGGAAGTACAAATTCGTACCCGCCGTATGGATGAGATAGCCGAACGAGGATTGGCTGCTCACTGGAGATACAAGGGCGTTAAAGGAGAAACGGGACTGGATGAATGGCTAACTTCCGTTCGCGAGGCCCTCGAAAATCCTGATGCTGACTCAATGAAAGTGATGGATCAGTTTAAGATGGATCTATATGAAGATGAAGTCTTTGTGTTTACCCCTAAAGGTGATTTGTTCAAACTGGCCACTGGTGCCACCGTACTCGATTTTGCTTTTCATATACATAGTAAACTGGGAAGTAAGTGTATTGGAGCAAAAGTAAATGGCAAGAACGCTCAGCTAAAACAAAAGCTAAACAGCGGAGATCAAGTGGAAATAATGACATCGAGCACCCAAACTCCGAAGCAAGACTGGTTGAATATTGTTACCACCTCGAAGGCAAGAACCAAAATCCGTCAGGCACTCAAAGAAATGGTTTCCAAGCAACACGATTTTGCCAAAGAAACCATTGAACGTAAGTTCAAGAACCGTAAAATGGAGTATGACGAAGCAGTGATGATGCGTCTCATCAAGCGGATGGGATTCAAAACCGTTACAGAATTCCACCAGAAAATAGCAGAAGGTTCTTTGGAAGTAAATGATCTTTTGGATAAATACGTGGAACAACAAAAGCGGGACAACGATTCGCATGATGAGCTCGTATATCGTAGTGCCGAAGGGTATAACATACAGAATCAAGTAGATGAAACGGCAGGAAAGGAAGATGTATTGGTTATCGATCAGAATCTAAAAGGAATCGACTTCAAACTGGCCAAATGTTGTAATCCGATCTATGGCGATGAGGTATTCGGCTTCGTAACCGTATCGGGAGGAATAAAAATTCACCGCCACGATTGCCCTAATGCACATCAGATGATGGAGCGTTTTGGTTACCGCATAGTGAAAGCACGTTGGGCCGGTAAATCACAAGGTGCACAATATCCCATCACACTCCGTGTAGTGGGCCACGATGATATTGGCATTGTTACTAACATCACTTCCGTCATATCCAAAGAAAATGGTATCACATTGCGCTCCATCGGCATTGAATCTAATGATGGTCTCTTCTCTGGTACTCTTACGATCATGGTGAGCGATACCGGCCGACTCGAAACATTAATAAAGAAATTGAGAACTGTGAAAGGAGTGAAACAAGTAAACAGAAGCTAAAATGGCAACAACCAATATCAAAACCTCAGCAATGCGGAGTGAAAATGATCCTGTTAAAGAGCACGAACACTCTAAAAATAAGCTCATTAAATTTCTTAAAAGCTTCTTTTATGCTGCAAAAGGAATCATCAGTTTTCTTCGTGCCGAGCGCAATGGATGGATTCATTGTTGCGCTATCGTTGTGGTAACAATTGCAGGTTTCTATTTTAATATTAACAGAATGGAATGGATAGCCGTTCTGTTTTGTTTCGGATCAGTACTTGCCGCTGAAGCTTTCAATACCGCTATCGAGCGCTTGGTGAACCTCGTTTCACCCCAAAGAAATCCTGTTGCAGGTGATGTAAAAGATGTGGCGGCAGGAGCCGTATTGATTTGTGCTATCACTGCTGCAATAATAGGATTACTAATCTTTATACCCTATTTCTAATTAGTTTCACACTAAAAACACATGTAAGTATGATAAGAAAGCGGCATTTACTAGCCATCCTTTTATTCAGCCTTCCGGCTACACAAAAAATATATGCCGAAGAGAGTAAAAAACTTATTTCGCAAGTAAACAATATGTTGTGGTATGACAAACCGGCTACTCAATGGGAAGAAACATTGCCTTTAGGTAACGGACGATTGGGGATGATGCCCGACGGAGGTGTTGAAAAAGAACATATTGTGTTGAATGATATCACCATGTGGAGCGGATCGGAAGCAAACTACAACAATCCGGAAGCTTCTTCTTATTTGCCAAATATCAGAGAGCTCCTATTTGAAGGTAAAAATAAGGAGGCACAAGAAATGATGTACCAACACTTCGTTCCTGTAAAGCCAGAGAAAGGTGGCACATACGGAACTTATCAGATGTTGGCTAATCTGGATATTGAATATTATTATAATACGCCCTCACCGAGCAAAGCATACAAGCGTTTTTTAGACTTGGAGCAGGGCCTATGTGCCACACACTTCACCAAAGGCCTCAATTATGTACGCACCTACTTTGTGTCACGTTCCAAAGATGCTATGGCTATTCGTATGAGCACTCCGCTCAATCCCGGTGAAAAGCAAATTTCCTTCCTGGCGCAGTTAAGTCGCCCTGAGCGAGCAACAGTAAGAGTTTCAGGTGACACGCTGATCATGGAAGGAAGCCTGGATAGTGGAAAAGAAAGGCAAGAAGGTATTCGTTTTATCGTAAAAATGGTAGTTAATGCTCCTAAAGGATCTATCAGTGTATCGGAGAAAGGCATACAAGTTCAAAACGCAGATGTAGCCACTATCTATCTATCTGCTGCTACTAGTTTTGAAAACAAGGAATATCGCCGGCAAGCCGATCAACAGTTGAAAGAAATAGCCGCCTACCCCTACAGTGAACTAAAAAAAGAATGCATTAGCGATTACCAGAAGCTTTTTAAACGCACTTCGCTCTTCATTGGAAAAGAAGGCTATGCCAATGATTCCGAAGGACCCTGGCAACTGCCTACCGACGAGCGTATTCGTCGTTTCCAAAAAACAGATGATCCTGCGCTAGCGGCACTTTACTACAACTATGGACGCTATCTGCTCATCAGTAGCACCCGTCAGGGATCACTCCCACCCAACTTACAAGGATTATGGGCCAATGAATGCAGCACACCATGGAATGGAGATTATCACCTAAACATCAATGTGCAAATGAATCATTGGCCTGTGGAACAAGGCAACTTGTCCGAGCTGCATCTACCATTAATTGAGTTGACCAAAGGATTAGTGAAGAGTGGAGAACTCACTGCAAAAGCTTTTTATGGCAAAGACGCTAAAGGTTGGGTGGCACACATGATGACCAACGTATGGCAATTTACCGCACCGGGTGAACATCCTTCATGGGGAGCCACAAATACGGGTGGCGCATGGCTCTGTGCACATTTATGGGAGCACTATCTCTACTCTGA
>DBTL01000050.1 GCA_002307035.1 Bacteroides sp. UBA1317 | reverse complement strand
TGCGCCCTTCTATTATCTGGTGCGATTCTCGTGCAGTGCCTTATGGGCATAAAGCTTTCGAAACGCTGGGCGAACAACAATGCTTGTCGCATTTGCTCAACTCTCCGGGAAACTTCACTGCCTCTAAACTGGCATGGATAAAAGAGAACGAACCTGCTATCTATGAACGCATTTACAAAATCATGTTGCCTGGAGATTACATTGCCATGAAGTTGAGTGGAGAGATATGCACCACTGTTTCCGGACTCTCCGAAGGAATGTTTTGGGATTTCAAGAATAATTCGCTAGCTACATTCCTGATGGATTACTATGGTTTTGATTCTTCTTTGATAGCCGATATTAAACCGACCTTCTCTGAACAAGGACGTGTAAATGCGGTTGCTGCCAAAGAACTTGGTTTGAAAGAAGGAACGCCTATCACTTATCGTGCGGGCGACCAACCAAACAATGCTCTTTCACTGAATGTATTCAATCCGGGAGAAATAGCTTCTACAGCCGGAACATCGGGTGTGGTGTATGGTGTGAACGGTGAGGTGAACTACGATCCACAATCTCGTGTCAACACTTTTGCGCACGTAAACCATACAGCGGAACAAACCCGCTTAGGTGTATTGCTTTGCATCAATGGTACAGGTATTCTCAACTCTTGGGTGAAGCGAAACATCGCCCCCGAAGGCTTGTCATACAACGAAATGAACGTTCTTGCCTCTAAAGCGCCTATCGGTAGTGCAGGTATCAGCATTTTACCTTTTGGTAACGGTGCCGAACGAATGCTTAACAATAAGGAGATAGGCTGTAGTATTCGTGGAATAAACTTTAACACGCATGGCAAACACCATATTATTCGTGCTGCACAAGAAGGTATCGTCTTCTCTTTCAAATATGGTATAGACATTATGGAACAGATGGGCATTCCGGTGAAGAAGATACATGCCGGACATGCTAATATGTTCCTTAGCTCCATTTTCCGTGATACCCTGGCCGGAGTCTCGGGTGCCGTTATAGAGCTCTATGACACGGATGGTTCTGTGGGTGCTGCCAAGGGTGCAGGCATTGGCGCAGGTATCTACAAAGATAACAACGAAGCTTTTGCTACACTCGAAAAACTGGATGTGATAGAACCTAACGTAGCCAAGAGACAAGAATATGCCGATGCTTATGCGCGGTGGAAACATCGGTTGGAAAAATCAATGAGCAAGTAGAAAACTAAAAGATAAAAATTTCAATTAATAAAAATCAGGCTTTATTCTTTTATCGCTAAAACACGTAAAATGAATAAGCCGCAAAACAAAAAAATTATGGCAACAAAAGAGTTTTTTCCCGGAGTAGGAAAAATTAAATTTGAAGGTAAAGAAAGTAAGAACCCGATGGCGTTCCGCTACTATGATGCTGAAAAGGTGATCAATGGTAAGAAAATGAAGGATTGGTTGAGATTTTCTATGGCTTGGTGGCACACACTTTGCGCAGAAGGCGGGGATCCATTCGGTGGTGGAACAAAAGAGTTTCCATGGAATGGTGGTGCTGACAGATTGCAAGCTGCTAAAAATAAAATGGATGCCGGATTTGAGTTCATGCAAAAGATTGGTATCGGCTTTTATTGTTTCCATGATATCGATTTGATTAGCGAAGCCGATACGATTGAAGAATATGAAGCCAACATGAAGGCTATTGTGGCGTATGCAAAACAGAAACAAGCAGAAACAGGAATCAAATTACTTTGGGGTACTGCCAATGTGTTTGGTCATGCTCGTTACATGAATGGTGCTGCTACCAATCCTGATTTTGATGTTGTGGCTCGTGCTGCAGTGCAAATAAAGAATGCTATTGATGCTACTATTGAACTGGGTGGATCAAACTATGTGTTCTGGGGTGGTCGTGAAGGCTACATGTCATTACTTAACACAGATCAGAAACGCGAAAAGGACCATTTGGCTAAGATGTTGACTATCGCTCGTGACTATGCTCGTGCTAAAGGTTTCAAGGGTACCTTCCTTATCGAACCTAAACCTATGGAACCAATGAAACATCAATATGATGTGGATACTGAAACAGTAATCGGTTTCTTGAAAGCACACGGTTTGGAGAATGATTTCAAAGTAAACATTGAAGTGAATCATGCTACATTGGCGGGACACACCTTTGAACATGAATTGGCCGTAGCTGTAGATAATGGCATGTTGGGTTCCATTGATGCCAACCGTGGTGATTACCAGAATGGATGGGATACAGACCAATTCCCTATCGACCAATTCGAATTGATTCAGGCTATGGTACAGATTATCCGCAATGATGGCTTGGGCAACGGCGGTACAAACTTTGATGCGAAGACTCGTCGTAACTCTACCGATTTGGACGATATTTTCATCGCACACATTGCCGGTATGGACGTAATGGCGCGCGCTTTGGAAAATGCAGCTACGTTGTTGAACGAATCTCCTTATTCTAAAATGCTTGCAGATCGTTATGCTTCGTTTGACGGCGGTAAAGGCAAGTCATTTGAAGAAGGTAAGATGTCATTGGAAGATCTTGTAGCTT
Source organism: Bacteroides sp. UBA1317 (assembly GCA_002307035.1). Lineage (GTDB taxonomy): Bacteria > Bacteroidota > Bacteroidia > Bacteroidales > Bacteroidaceae > Bacteroides. The sequence continues at coordinate 27,107 of DBTL01000050.1, read as the reverse complement.
ATGCTAAAGCAAATGGTGAACCGAAACAAACCAGCGGCAAGCAAGAATTGTATGAAGCAATTCTGAACATGTATTGTTAACACCTAATCTATACCATGAATTATACAAACAACGGTAGTAAACTCTACCTTTACTCTATCACAACAGTAGCCATCCTCGGAGGGCTACTGTTTGGTTATGACACAGCAGTGATATCGGGTGCCGAGAAAGGGCTTGAAGCTTTTTTCTTAACGGCAACCGATTTTCAGTATGATAAGGTGATGCATGGCATTACTTCTTCGAGTGCCTTGATAGGCTGCGTTATTGGTGGAGCCATGTCCGGCGTGTTTGCTTCCCGCTTAGGTCGTCGCAATTCACTCCGTTTGGCAGCTGTTTTTTTCTTTCTCTCTGCGCTGGGATCATACTACCCTGAGTTTTTATTCTTTGAGTATGGCAAGCCTAACATGGAATTGCTCATTGCCTTCAATCTTTATCGTGTTTTAGGAGGTCTTGGCGTCGGTTTAGCTTCCGCTATATGCCCCATGTACATTGCAGAGATTGCTCCCTCTAACATTCGCGGTACCTTAGTGTCGTGCAACCAATTTGCCATTATCTTTGGTATGTTGGTTGTTTATTTTGTCAATTTTCTAATATTAGGTGGACATGAAAATCCAATTTTAATAAAGGATGGTACAACAGGTATACTTACCGTTAGCAGCGAATCGGATATGTGGTCGGTAAAAGAAGGTTGGAGATATATGTTTGGCTCCGAAGCATTCCCGGCTGCCTTATTTGGCTTATTACTCTTTTTTGTACCCAAAAGTCCTCGCTATCTGGTGATGATGCAACAAGAAAGCAGAGCATTCTCCATACTGGAAAAAGTAAACGGAACGATTAAGGCTAAAGAAATCTTATCAGAAATCAAAGCTACAGCTCACGAGAAAACAGAAAAATTACTTAGCTATGGTCTTACGGTTATCGTTATAGGTATTCTTCTCTCTGTCTTTCAGCAAGCTATCGGCATTAATGCAGTGCTGTACTATGCGCCCCGTATATTCGAAAGTGCAGGTGCTGAAGGTGGTGGAATGATGCAAACAGTAATTATGGGCGTGGTCAATATCTTATTTACCTTAGTGGCTATCTTTACTGTCGATAAGTTTGGACGTAAACCTTTGCTTATCATTGGCTCTATTGGTATGGCAGTAGGTGCCTTTGCTGTTGCCTTGTGTGATGGTATGGGTGTAAAAGGTATTTTACCTGTGTTCTCTGTCATCGTGTATGCAGCTTTCTTTATGATGTCATGGGGGCCAATCTGCTGGGTGTTGATAGCAGAAATCTTTCCGAATACTATCCGTGGGAAAGCTGTGGCTCTGGCTGTGGCCTTCCAGTGGATATTCAATTACATTGTATCATCAACTTTCCCCGCTCTCTACGATTTTAGTCCTATGTTTGCCTATGGTCTTTACAGTGCCATCTGCGTCATTGCGGCAATTTTCGTATGGCGTTGGGTGCCCGAAACAAAAGGTAAAACGCTCGAAGATATGAGTAAACTCTGGAAAAAATAGTTTCTCTGTTTTTTCTGAATCAATCATAACTGGTATGAAATTCCCCTTGTTTAGAATGTTCTCTATGAGAATGCTTCCAAACAAGGGGACTTCTTTACTAAGCGCTTAAGCTTCTATCTTCTTTGATTGATTTACGAAACAAAAACCTTAGGGGACAAGTATATCTTCTATTCGCTGAAGCTGCCCATCAGTCTTTTCGGGCGCTATATTCAGCAGATATGCCAGAAGCGGGTAAATATCTACATTGATAAAACCTTTGGATTGATAACCTTTTTTGAAGTCAGGCCCGCAAGCCCTAAACACGACCTGCATGTCTTTACTTTGCGGAAAGTATCCATGAGCACCTTTTAAATCACGCCCTTTATCAGTGAATTGCCACCCCAACTCCGGTGCAACAACAATATCGCCTATGCGATCACTACTTCCATAATTTAATTCCGCCGGTATTTCATCTTTTTTCCAGACGAAGATGTGCGCTACTTTTTTAAGTACATTATATACCGAATCCCGGCATTCAGGTTTCGTAAATATTGAAGTAGGAGTGGTACCGTCAATCATTTCACACCATTCAGGTTTTAGATACAAGTTCATATCAATCACACGCTCTTGGCTGATTTCTGTCATACCATGATCGGAAGTGATAATCAGGTTCACCTTTGAGGCAATAGGCAACGACTTAATCTTAGTAAGCAGTACACCCATCAAACTGTCTAAATGTTGCACTGCGCTTTTCGTTTCCTTGCTTTTGGGACCAAAATGATGACCAACACCATCGGGTTCCTCAAAGTAGAGCATAATCAATTGAGGGCGCTCTATCTTAGGCTTTTGCAACCATGAAATAACGGTATCAATGCGTTGTTCGAAACTGAGTAGTGGTTTCTTCGAGAAGAACTTATGATAAGTCGGATAGGTTTCTTTAATGGCTATATCCGATCCGACCCAATATACGTTGCCAGTCTTTACTCCCTGTTTTTGTGCGGTAATCCAGATGGGTTCACCAAGATAGTAGTCCGGATTGTTCCTTGTTGCAGAATCTCCCATGGAATATCGCCTCTTAGCTTTCACATCCCAAAATGTATTGTTGATGATGCCATTATGGTCGGGCACCAATCCGGTAGCCAATGTATAATGGTTGGGAAACGTTGATGCCGGAAAGGAAGGGAGCATAGTTGCCTTTACGCCTTGAGTAGCTATTTTATCTAAATTAGGTGTATCGTACATTTCAGGATAATCCCAGCGAAAGCCATCGAGAGAAACAATAATAGTATAGTTCGGCTCTCTCTGTTTTGCTTGAAGATAAAATATAATATTTAATAAAAATAGAAGTGCAATTAGCCTTTTCATGTTCAAATAGTGTTATGTTATAAATCTTATTGCAAAAGTATTCTTTTTAGAATTATAAACCGATATACTTGGCTCAGAAAACACTCCTGATAGATAAGGCCTATGAGCCAATAGATTTTATGCATGGTTTATTTTTGGCTAAAAGGAAGGATTAAGATAGCTTTGCCAACAGAAAAATAATTAATAACTTTTTAAATAAAAACATTATGAGATCATTAATTGGAAAACAAGCACCGAAGTTCAATGCAGCTGCAGTGGTAAATGGTAATGAAATAGTAGCAGACTTTTCATTGGAACAATATAAAGGGAAGAAAGCTGTGGTATTTTTCTTCTATCCGATGGACTTTACTTTTGTATGCCCTACAGAACTACATGCTTTTCAGGAAAAAATAGCTGAGTTTGAAAAAAGAAATGTAGCTGTCGTTGGTTGCTCAGTAGATTCAGAGTATTCTCATTTGGCATGGTTACAGACACCCAAAAACGAAGGAGGAATTCATGGGGTAACTTATCCTGTAGTAGCTGACTTCTCTAAATCCATCTCAGAAAGCTTTGGAGTATTGGCAGGCACTTATGCTCCAGACGAAAACGGAAATTGGATATGTACAGGTGCTCCGGTAGCATACCGTGGTTTATTCCTTATAGATAAAGAAGGAGTGGTACGTCATTCTGTTATTAACGATTTACCATTGGGACGTAGTGTTGATGAGGCTTTGCGCATGGTAGATGCCTTGCAGCATTTTGAAGAGTTTGGTGAAGTTTGTCCTGCAAACTGGACAAAAGGTCAAGATGCGCTTAAAGCCACAGAATCTGGTGTGGCCGATTATTTAAGCAACCACTAATATTCTGCTAGGACTTCTTCTCCTTCTATTTTATAAATTTGTAGCCATAGATTAATAGATTGCCTTTGGGAGAAGAATTCTGAAAATATATATAGTGTTTGATAATTCGCAAAGAATGCATTTTTCGATTCTTAATAAATAGAAATGCTGCATTCTTTGCGTTTTTATTTCAAATTTTATCTAATGAAGTCTTTTTCTATTGATTTTGGAATAATTATGATCTAAAAAGTGATTTTCATAGGTCATAATTCAAAAAAAATGCTTTCCTTTGTAACCGTAAACAATAGATCGTTTCGTATCGTTCTTTTTTCTTCTTCTCAGTTGAATCCAGATCTATCTCAAACTTCCGTTGTTTCTCTTTTTATTTATCAATTTTTTATTTTTATTTTTTATGAACATTTACATTGGAAACCTAAGCTACCGCGTTAGGGAATCAGATTTGAGACAAGTTATGGAAGAATACGGAACTGTAGATTCAGTGAAACTTATCGTTGACCGTGATACTAAAAAATCTAAAGGATTTGCATTTGTTGAAATGTCTGATGACAACGAAGCTAACCAAGTTATCAAAGAACTGAACGGTGCTGAATATGAAGGCCGTCAAATGGTAGTGAAAGAGGCTTTGCCTCGCAAATAATCCTTTGTTTTAGGATATTTTATTTATAAAAAAGAGGGTGCGTCAATAATTGACCACCCTCTTTTTCTGTTTGCCTGCTGCGAACGTTCAGAGTAAAAAAGAGAAAGTGTCTATAGAAACATAAGATTAAATCGATTATGTTATATTTGATATTTATAAGAAATCCTTTGATATCTTATATGCCTGCCTTCCAATAACGATTTACCTTTGCTACATATTAAAATCAAAAAAACGATCGAATTATGAAGTACAAAAAGTTAGGAACAACCAGTGAGCAGCTATCTGCAATAGGTCTGGGATGTATGGGGATGTCTCATGCTTACGGAGAAGGTAATGAGGAAGAAAGTATCGCAACCTTGTACAAGGCTTTGGACTTAGGTATTAATTTTTGGGATACAGCCGATTTTTATGGTGGAGGGAGAAATGAAGAGTTACTGTCCAAAGTGTTAAAGGAAAAACGAGATAAAGTTTTTATTGCGACCAAATTTGGCTTTAAATACACGGGCGAAAACCTTTTGGCTAGTGTCTTTGATGGTTCTCCCCAATACATGAGACAGGCTGTGGAGTTAAGTCTTAAGCGATTGAAGATAGATTGCATCGATCTTTACTATGCGCATCGTGTAGATCCGAATGTGCCGATAGAAGAAACGGTAGGTGCGATGGCCGAACTAGTGAAAGAAGGTAAAGTAAAGTATCTGGGACTCTCGGAAGCTTCTGTGGCCAATATTAAGAAAGCAAATGCGGTTCATCCTATTTCTGCTTTGCAAAGCGAATATTCACTTTTAACAAGAGATGTCGAAAACGAAATTCTGCCAGCAATAACTGAAATGGGAATGACTTTTGTGCCGTTCTCTCCGCTAGGGCGTGGGATGTTTACCGAGAACTTTGACATGGACCAGATAGGAGCGGGCGATGCCAGAATGCAGTTGCCCCGTTTTCAAGGCGAACATCTTATTAATAACCAGAACCTGATGAAAGAGTTAGCTGAATTTGCTTATGGTAAAGATATTAATGCAGCGCAATTAGCATTGGCATGGATTCTTGCAAAAGGTTCGAATATCATCCCTATTCCCGGAACTAAGAGACGAAAATATTTAGAGTTAAACGCAAAAGCGGTTGATATTGAGTTGAACAAAGGTGATATTGCAGAAATAGAAAGCATCATTGCTAAATATCCGAATACGGGTGATCGATATCCTGCTTCAAGTATGGCATTAGTGGATAAAAGTAAATAATGATACATTTGTGCTAGCTTTTATAATCAAAGGCCTAGTTTATTTCAGATAGACTAGGCCTTTGATTATAATGGATCATTGCTATTGTAAACTCCCTACAAGACGAGTTTTAACAAAACAATCAGGATATTCACTGTTTATATAATCAATTAGCTTTTCTCGTAGATCTACCCGCAAATCCCAGTTTAGAGATGCGTCTTGGCTGCTGACCAATACCCTTAATTCTTTATATCGCTCTTTGGAGTCAGTGACTTGGATGTTAGCCACACGTTTATCCCATTGCGGATGATTTTCGAGTAATTGCAAAAGCTTTGTTCTTAGTGCATCTACTGGTAGCGAGTAATCTACATACAAGAAAATAGTGCCAAGTATATCCGATGTATTGCGTGTCCAGTTTTGAAATGGATGCTCGATAAAGTAAGTCACAGGAAGTACTAACCTCCTTTCATCCCAGATCTTCACGACTACATATGTTAATGTTATTTCCTCAATTCGCCCCCATTCTCCTTCAACAATTACCACATCATCTAGTCGAATGGGCTGCGTAAGGGCTATCTGTATCCCCGCTAGAAAAGTTGCGAGGCTCTTTTGAGCAGCAAAACCAACAATGACACCCGCTATTCCGGCAGAAGTCAAAAGGCTGATACCTATAGATCGAACCTCATCAAACGTCATTAAACAAAAAGCTATAATAATGATGGAAATGATTACTACCATGATATTTTCGAAGATTTTCATTTTAGTAAAGTTCCTCCGGGCATTCAGATTGTCAGCCACCGTCATGTCTTGCCTGTTCAGATAATAGTAAAACATGGTTTTGACTAACTTTATAAGTACCCAACCGATGGTGAGTATCAATAAAACATTATTGACCTTCATCAGCATATCGAAAATAGTAGTTTGAGAAAGAAATGAGTGGCTAAAGACCTTAAATAAAATCCAAAGTAATAGCCATAGAATAGGTATTTTAAGAATATCAATCGCAAAGTCGTCAACCCTGGTTTTGGTTTTTAATGCTTTTTTTCGAAGCATACTGATTACCCACCTATAAATAATAAATGTGATAACAATGGAAATGAAGAATAGAGCAGTCCCAAACAAGATGCGGTAGCTAGCTTCGGACATTAACTTTTCGATAATATTCATAGGATATTTTGATTCATTGATAGTGATGCATAGAATCATCCCTATTCAGATATGGCTTTCTTTTAAAACAGACTCCGATACTAATTAGTTCAAAGTAAAAAGAGAGCTATTACTACTATCTAGGTATTAAACACTGAATATAACTTAATAATGCCTATAGTATGTGACAGATATACCTAATTATGGGTATTGTGCTCGCCATTCAATGTCGGTAACTTTGCATTTGTAAAAAATCACAAATGATGCGACTCGGAATTATTGTTGTATACCTATTGTTTTTCACTCTCTTAGTGAATGTGCAGGCACAGGGTCAAAAGGGAAATAAGACTGTCTCTATCTCTGGAATCGTGCGAGATTTCCACTCTCGTGAAGCGCTTAGTTTTGCAACAATTCAGCTACTATCGGAAAAAGGTACCCCTTACGGAGGTATATCTGATAGTAACGGTCGGTTTTATTTTGCCGGCATACATGTGGGTACCTATCGAATTGTCATTTCATACTTAGGCTATGACAAGTTAGAGCAGAGAATACAGTTACCTGTCGGAAACACGTTATCGCTTTTTCTTCACTCTTCGGCTACTTCGCTCAATGAAGTGATTGTTACTGCCTCTGAATCAAAGGGGATAACCAGTTCGTCAAAGATAGATCGCACAGCCATGGAGCATCTGCAACCCACTAGCTTTACTGATTTATTGGAACTATTACCTGGAGGTAAGTCGATAGATCCCAAAATGGGCGTGGCCAATCTTATCAGTTTGCGTGAGGCCGGAGCTACAAGAGAATCTATTTCTTCGCTCGGCGTAGCTTTTGTGGTAGATGGCGTACCAATGAATACGGATGGTAATCTTCAATATGTACCCGGTGAAAGTTCCGACAAAGTATCTGTGTCTAAAGGGGTAGATATGCGAATGATCTCTACGGATAATATTGAAAGTGTGGAAGTGGTTCGCGGCATACCTTCTGTGGAGTATGGCAATCTGACAAGTGGATTGGTGAAAATAAAAAGAAAAAAGGAAGTAACTCCTCTGCAAGCCCGTTTCAAAGCTGATCAATATAGCAAGCTCTTTTCTGTGGGAAAAGGTTTTGAACTTTCCGGGGGGAAATACATACTCAATACTGATTTTGCATATCTGGACTCAAAAATAGATCCACGCAATAAATTGGAAAACTATAAACGTATAAATACTTCAGCTCGTCTGCACAGTGTAGGTGAAAGTTCTGCTTTTCGGTATGAATGGGATGCAAATGCGGATTATACCGGATCGTTTGATAATTCTAAATCTGATCCGGACATCACACTCGAAGGAGATGTCTATGATTCCTCTTATGATAAATTCAATCTGGGTGGAGCGCTTACCATTAATTTTCTTCATAATAATTTTCTTCGTAAACTAGAGGCAACGGCTTCTGTTACTCAGGAATTCAATCAGTTGAAACGAACCAAAACAGTGTCAATAGATCGGCCAACAGCGGTGCCTAATAGTTTGCAAACCGGCGAATATGATGGTGAGTACTTACCTTATACTTATATCGCTAATTTCCTGGCAGATGGTAAACCGATGAATGCTTATGCCAAACTCGCTACTACTTCTAAGTTTAAATGCCTAACTGCTTCGCATACGCTTAAAGCAGGAGTACAGTGGACTTATAATAAGAATTTTGGAGACGGACAGGTTTATGATGTTACCCGTCCGCTATTTTATTCCTCTTCCAGTCGCCCACGTAATTATAAAGATATTCCGGCAACGGAAGAAATTGCTTTTTATATCGAAGATGCATTAAACTTCTCTGTTGGCCGACATCAGTTTGACCTTGTAGGCGGTGTGCGTGCTATTTCTCTGCTCAACCTCTCGGATGCCTACAAGATGAGTGGAAAGGTGTATCTTGATCCTCGTATCAATGCGAAATGGACACTTCCTACATTGGGTGACGGGTGGGAAATAGATTTAACAGCTGGTTTGGGTTGGCATACTAAAACGCCCACGCTAGATTACCTTTATCCGGATGCGTATTATCAGGATATTGTACAGTTGAATTATTATCATGACAATGCGGATTATCGGCGCATCAACATGATGACGTATAAGTGGGATAACACGAACTATAATCTTGAACCGGCACAAAACCGTAAATGGGAAGTGAGGTTAGGAGCCTCTTACCGTGGAAACAATTTTTCGGTGACTTACTTCGATGAACGCATGAAGAATGCTTTCCGCGATATTTCTTATTATAAAGCATTGGCATATAAAAATTATGATGCCACTTCTATTGATGCTTCTACTTTAACAGGGCCTCCGGCATTAGAAAATATGACTTACACACAGGACACATTGCTTGATACTTACAGTATGGTAGGCAATGGAACACGATTATATAAACAAGGTATAGAGTTTCAATATTCGTCCAAACGAATAGAATCGCTCAGCACCAAGATAACGATTAACGGTGCATGGTTTCGTACCATCTACAGCAATAGTATGCCTTTTTATAAGTCTTCTTCCATTCTGCTCGATGATGAACAATTGCAATATATTGGTCTATATGAATGGGAGAGTGGTTATAAGAAACAAATGTTCAACACTAACTTCATGTTCGATACTTATATAAAGGAGCTAGGGCTCATCTTTTCCACTTCGGCACAATGCACATGGTTTACCAGCAGCCAACCCTTGTGGAACGATGGTACACCTACTAAATATATTGATAAATCGGGTACAGAACATATCTTTACTGAGGCTGATAAAACGGATACGCAGTTGCAGCACCTCGTAGAAAGCTATGCCTCTTCTTATTTTGATAAAAAAACAGTTCCATTTGCCATGGATATCAATCTGAAAGCAACCAAAGAGTTCGGTAAAAACATCAATTTAGCTTTCTTTGTTAACAGAATATTAACAGTTTATCCGGATTATCATTCTGGTGCGCAGTTGATAAGGCGGCAGTCTTCTCCTTATTTTGGAATGGAGATGAGCATGAAATTCTAGAATTAATAACTCAAATATAAAATTAAAAATGAGAATCAAGTATGCAGTTTTTTCATTGTTTGTGGTTGCTGCAATTAGTTTGACAGCGTGTAGTGATGATGAGGTGAAGACCTCTGAAGTGTCTTTGGGCTTGAGCTTACCCAGCACGATTGAAAATCTGTCGGTTAATTCAGGCTCTTTTACTTTTACTAATGTGAGCACGGCTACAGAGGTTTCTGTCGACTATGGTGCAACACTGGTTACACAGTTGCCCGATGGACTGTACAATGTTTCGTTTACCGGAAAGGCTTCTTACACGTATACGAAAGAAACTCTTGTTGATGGTGAAACGGTTGTTAGCGATACACTGGTAACAAAATCTTTGCAAGGTTCGCAGCAAAATGTTCAAATTACGGGAGGCAGTTATTCACTTAGCTTAAGTGTTTATCTGGTGAACGACAAAGCCGATTTTGTGATTGCTGAAATTTATGGAGTGGGTACTTATACACCCGGAACTAGTAGTCAATACAATGGTGATCAGTATTTTCGTGTTTACAATAACTCCGATCAGACACTTTATGCAGATGGATTAGTGCTTCTAGAATCAAAGTTTACTACTACGCAAAAATATGCTTATAATCCTGATAAAATGGATGAAGCAATGACTGTACAGGTAGTAGCCATGATACCTGGAAGTGGCGAGGAACATCCGGTGGAGCCGGGAGAATCAATCATTATTTGCGATAATGCCATAAATCATTTGGAAGCAAATGCTAGTTCCTTCGATTTGAGTGGTGCGGATTTTGAATGGTACACACAATCTACCAGCACGACGAATCCCGATTCTGATAATCCTTCTGTGCCTAATTTGGAAATGCTTTACAACTATACAAAGACTATTTGGGTACTGAATAAACAAGGAGTAAAAGCGTATGCACTAGCTCGGTTGGGGGTTACTAAAGAGGAATATCTTGCTGATTATACCTATACGTACAATTATGTATTGTCTACCGGAGCAACCAGCAAAGACTATACTGAATATTATATTCCTAATGATTGGATCATTGATGCGGTGAATCTAAGCCCGAAAAGTGCTTATGTGTGGAATGTTACTTCTGCCTCTTTGGATATGGGCTTTACCTATTTTGGTTTAAACAATACCATTAAAGAGAATCTCGGTAAAGGAGTGAATCGGAAGGTATCATACACCACTACAGATGGTCGTGAAGTGTTGCAGGATACAAACAACTCTTCGGTCGATTTTACACCTGCAAGTACAGCATCTCTGGCAACTAATTAATAAGAATACTAAAGCAAAAGATGAGATTACGTTGTTTCATATTCGGTTTGTTATGCACTATGGTAAGAATATCTGTTGTTCAAGCAGCAGATACGCTGACTGTGGAGCGGAAAATTATTCAGGCCCAATCTCCCGTGCAAAAGTTCAGAAGCCAGATGTGGGCTAATCCGGCTTTAAAATACTATTTGCAAGATTTTTCCCTTTCCTCAATGGCTTTAAATGCTACTCTTGATAACAGAGGAAAGGCTACGCTGGCTGAAGAGGGAGATGAAAAGAACGTTTTTGGTGTTCAAGCGGAATCATTCGTTCGCCTTTCCGATCATGTGCGTGTGTTTGGCGCAGCCGGTTATAATGATGAGCATATAAAGAATGTACTTTGGAATGAGACGTCCGATTTCAATATCATCTATCCTTATGTCACGGCTGATTCTATTGGCGGTGACATGGATGGAGAAGAATATTCGTTTATGGGTGGGTATGCTCGTACACTTGGCAAGTGGATCATTGGTGCTTCTCTAGATTATCGTGCAGCCATTTACTATCGGCAAAAAGATCCGCGACCAAAGAATGTAATTTCGGATTTGCATGCTACTATTGGGGTATCAAGAGCATTGACAGATGCTTATTATCTGGGACTGGCTCTGCATGCGCGAAGGTATGATCAGAAAAGTGAAATTACTTATATGAGTGATTTAGGTTCTACTTCTGTCTACCACATGCTGGGCATGGCGATGAACTATGCCCGTTTTGCCGGAAGTCAATTTAGCTCTAATTATAAAGGAAAAGGAGTTGGGCTGAGTATTGACTTGATGCCACAACGACGAAATGGGGTGTCAGCTTCGGTTAAAGCGGATCATTTTGAGTTTATTAAGCAACTAATCAGCATTAATTATGCTCCTATTGCAGAGGTGGATGAAAACAGTATTGCGCTAGAACTGGCGTGGCTTCAACCGAAGAAAGCATTTATCTATGGTGTGAAATTGGTTGCACTTGGTAAGTTCAGAACAGGAACTGAAAACATTTTTGGTGATCCTACAGGTAATGTTTATCCCATCATCAGTAGCTTGAAGCAATACTCAAATAACCTGTTGGAGGCTACGCTGAGTGGTATCTTAGCTGATGATGCGGAGAAATGTAAAATGACTTGGTCCGTGTTGCCGTTTGCTGGTATACGTTGGGAAAAAACTAAGTATATAAATCCACAGCGATATATGGAATGGGCAACACTGAAAGCAGGGGTGCAATCAAATACAACTTTTAAGATGAAGCATGCGCTGTTGACAACGGGATTCACGGCCGACTATCATGCAAATCTAAAAGCCGAGAAACTGTTGACGGGTTTAGATATACAAAGTTCTGTGGGGAAGAATCTGTTGAATAGTTATGCTTATCAGTCAGATAGTTTTGCACATGTGTCACTATCATGTAGATATGATTATTTACTGGCAGGTAATAAAACCGCTTTTGCTTCTATAAACTGGGAGCATGGAGTATACAAGGAATATGGAGCAACAAACCAATGGATGGCTTCTGTCGGGATTGCGTTTTAAAGAAAATATTTATCTAATAATTAAATAATGAAGAAGAATTACATGTTATTTGCTACAGCGATTGTTGTAGCAATCGTCTTTGCCTCATGTGGCAGTAAATCTCAGAAAACAGCTACGGGAAGTGGAACCGAACAGGAACAATCTTCTGCTCTGGAAGTTGATTCGCTTCTTGCAAATGCTGACTCCTTGTCTGGGGAAGAGGTTACAGTAGAAGGCGTTTGTACTCATATCTGCAAGCATGGCGGACGAAAGATTTTTTTGATGGGTAGTGACGATACGCAAAGCATCCGCATTGAAAGTGGTAAACTAGAGAAATTCGATCAGAAATGCGTGAACAGTATCGTTCGTGTAACAGGTACACTTGTTGAGGAACGTATTGATGAAGCATACCTGCAAAATTGGGAAGGACAGATCAAGGCACAGGCAGCAGAAAAACATGGAGATGGTGAAGCTGGATGCAGCACTGAGAAGAAGGTTCGTGGCGAAACAGATAATACACCGGAAGGTAGAATCGCCAATTTTCGTGCTAAGATAGCCAAACGTAAGGCGAAAAATGGCAAAGAATATCTGTCTTTCTATTACATAGAGGCTTCAGCTTATGAAATTCAGCAGTAATCTGCTACGTAAATGGAGCAGAGCAATACACCGTGATTTATCTTTCTTCTTTTCGGGAATGTTACTTATTTATGCCATATCGGGTATTGTGATGAACCACAGAGATAGTATTAATCCCAATTATACGATTGAGCGAAAGGAATATATGATAGATCGGCCTTTGCCGCTTAAAGAATCCATCACTCGCCAAACAGTACTGGAATTGCTGCATCCGTTGGGTGAGACAGAGAACTACACCAAGCATTACTTTCCGGAACAGGAGGTAATGAAGGTATTTTTGAAAGGAGGTTCTAATTTGCTGGTAAACCTGAAAACAGGAGAGGCTGTGTATGAGGGTGTACATCGACGCTATGTGATAGGAGCGATGGCTCGTCTGCACTACAATCCAGGCAGTTGGTGGACATTCTTTGCTGATGCTTTTGCCATCGGACTTATTGTGATAACAATCACGGGTATGGCAATGCTTAAAGGTAATAAAGGTATTTGGGGCAGAGGAGGTGTGGAGCTATTGGCAGGTATCATGGTGCCACTGCTTTTTCTCTTTTTCTTTTGAAGATTGATGAATTAAAAGATTTTATGAATAAAGGAACAATGGAAAATATCATTGAATGTAAAGGCTTGACGCACTATTATGGCAAAAGGCTTATTTATGAAGACCTCAGTTTTAGTGTGCCCAAAGGAAGAATACTGGGGCTCTTGGGCAAAAATGGTACGGGAAAAACAACGACCATCAATATTCTGAGTGGCTACTTGAAACCGAGGGCAGGAGAGTGTTTTATTTTCGGGCAGGAGATACAACACATGGATCCGGCTTTGCGAAGCAACATCGGTTTGCTTATTGAAGGGCATGTTCAGTATCAGTTTATGACAATTAAAGAAATTGAGAAATTCTATGCTTCGTTTTACCCTCAATGGAAAAAAGAAGCGTATTATGAATTGATGAATAAACTAAAGGTGGCACCCGGGCAGCGTATTTCTCGCATGTCATGCGGGCAACGTTCGCAAGTGGCATTGGGACTTATTCTCGCTCAAAATCCAGAATTGTTGGTCTTGGATGATTTCTCACTAGGTTTAGATCCAGGCTATCGCCGCTTATTTGTCGACTATCTGCGCGACTATGCCTTGGCGGAAAACAAAACAGTCTTCCTGACTTCACACATCATTCAAGACATGGAGCGGCTGATAGATGATTGTATTATCATGGATTATGGTAAGATACTGATTCAGCAACCTATAAACAAGTTGCTGAATGAAGTGAGAAAGTACACACTTACTGTGCCCGAAGGATACGCTCTGCCTTCAATGAATGATTTTTATCATCCTACGTTGATTCGAAACACGTTGGAGGCATTCTCTTTTTTGCCGGCAGACGAAGTCGAAACTCGTCTCAAGACAATGGAGGTGCCTTATAGTGCGTTGAATAGTGAAAAGGTGAATCTGGAAGACGCCTTCATCGGATTGACAGGAAAGTATTAATGATATAAATAAAATAAGATGTTTAAAGCTATATTTTATAAAGAATGGATCAAGACCAGATGGTACCTGCTACTGGCAGTTGCCACTACACTTGGTTTTGCGGGATACAGTATGCTCCGTATTAGTCGTGTAGTCGATTTAAAAGGAGCAGAACATGTGTGGGAGGTAATGTTATCTCGTGATGTTATTTTCATCGACTTACTGGAATATATACCTTTGTTAGTGGGAATGCTTCTTGCTGTGGTACAATTTGTGCCTGAAATGCAACGTAAATGCCTCAAATTAACTTTGCATCTGCCATATTCGCAGTTACGAATGGTTGGAGCAATGTTACTTTATGGATTATTGGTGCTTTCGTTTTGCTTTGCAGCTAACTTTTTTTTGATGGCCCTTTACCTGCATGGAGTGATAGCAGCTGAACTGGAACAACACATTTTGCTAACTGCCGTACCTTGGTATCTGGCCGGCATCACTGCTTATTTACTAGTATCATGGATTTGTTTGGAACCTACATGGAAACGGAGAATTATTAATCTGACAATGAGCGTGCTTTTGTTGCGCATCTTCTTTCTCTCAGTTACCCCGGAAGCATACAATCAGTTTCTTCCTTGGTTGCTGATCTATACACTGCTTACAGCTTCATTGTCATGGCTCTCCGTATCACGTTTCAAAGTAGGAAAGCAAGATTGAGTTTAATTTTCTAGTAATTCATTTGTAAATTGTAATAAATCATGTTACGTTTCAGCAAAATATTATTTTATTTCACGGTTATTTTTCTCTTGCTTTGGCAACTACCGTGGTGCTACAACTTCTTTACCGCCAAATCGTCTAAGTCAGGTTTTGTGCTTTATAGTTCGATAATTGGTGACTTTGTGATAACCGGTCAGCAGGAAGGAAAAGATGGGAAAGAAGGCAAAATTGTTGTCAGACGTGATTTGTCGGGGCATAAGTATACACAAGATGAAGTAGATAGCATTCTTCCGATGTTTTATTGTCGGCAGTTGATGTCCGACGAGCGATTTCCAGATTCTATCAATGGGGTAGAAGTCACTCCTCGATTGGTTCAGACCGAAAATTTTGTTTTCAAAATTGCTCCTACCGATTTGAATACACCACATATAGGGCTTTATCCGTTACTCGAATCCATGTCTGGTCGTGTGGAATTGGAAATGCCGAAAGATGTATTTCGCATTACAAACAAAGGCATTGAATTTGTGGATATGGCAACAAACAGTATTGAATCGGCAAAAAGTACTCTATTCACAGAAGCATTGAGGAAGAAAGGTTTTCATTTTCCTGCTATAGAAATAGCAGGAAACCCTACTACTCGTAAGGAATATGATGAAGGATACGTACTATTGGATGCCAACAGGCAGTTATTTCATTTAAAGCAGGTGAAGGGTCGTCCTTATGTTCGTATAGTTGATGTTCCACACGGTGTCGAATTGAAACATCTTTTCATTACAGAGCTTAAAAGCCGTAAAACATTGGCACTCATGACGGATAAGAATTATTCTCTATATGTGCTTACTGCACCTTATGAAATTAAAAAGGTAGCTATTCCTTCTTTTGATCCTGAAAAAGAAGCTGTGTCAATTATTGGTAATCTGTTCGACTGGACTTTGCGGATTACTAGTCAAGAAGAAGATAATTATTTTGCAGTGCGTTCTGATGATTTTTCGTTAATCAAAGCAATGAAGAATCCTACTGTTGAAGAGACACTTGCTCAAAAGATAGGTAACTATATCTTCCCTATTCGCATTAGCTTTACCGGTGAATTGGATAACTTTGTAAAACCTCGATTTTGAATCATAGAGAAAGGTTTACTATTCCATTTAAATATATAGCTCTTGTACATCCGATTGAAGGAAATTACAATAGACTATTATAAACTAAAAAGGTGTCCTTCTCAAAGGACACCTTTTTAGTTTATAATAGAATTTTATCGTCTTAATAGGCAAACAAAGGATATTTTTCCATTGTCTTATTAACACGTGCGCGAACTTGAGCGATAATCTTTTCGTCTTCCGGATTAGAGAGAACGGTTTCTATCATCTCTGCAATTTCCAGCATCAAGTCTTCCTTAGCACCACGGGTAGTGATGGCTGGAGTACCCAGACGAATACCTGAAGTTTGGAAAGCAGAACGGCTGTCAAACGGAACCATATTCTTGTTCACGGTGATGTCTGCAGCAACCAATGCCTTCTCGGCTACTTTACCGGTTAGTTCAGGATATTTGGCACGTAAGTCAACCAACATAGAGTGGTTGTCAGTACCCCCTGAAACGATAGTGAATCCACGATCCATCAATGCTTTAGCCAAAGTTGCTGCATTTTTCTTAACCTGTGTTTGATATTCTTTGTATTCAGGTTGCAAGCATTCTCCAAATGACACTGCTTTAGCAGCAATGACATGTTCCAATGGCCCCCCTTGTACTCCCGGAAATACAGCCGAATCTAACAATTGAGACATCATTTTAATTTCTCCCTTTGGAGTAGTTTTTCCCCAAGGATTGGGGAAGTCTTTACCTAAGAGGATAACACCTCCACGAGGGCCACGAAGCGTTTTATGTGTTGTAGATGTAACGATATGTGCATATTTCAGCGGGTTGTCAAGTAAACCGGCAGCAATAAGTCCGGCGGGGTGAGCCATGTCTATCATTAAGATTGCACCTATTTTATCAGCAATTTCACGCATGCGTTTGTAATCCCATTCACGAGAGTAAGCAGAACCACCACCAATAATCATTTTAGGTTTTTCACGTAAGGCCACTTCCTCCATTTGGTCATAGTCTACTCTTCCTGTTTCCTGTTTTACATTGTATTCACATGGAGTATAGATAATGCCCGAAGTATTAACCAATGAACCGTGAGATAAATGTCCGCCATGAGAGAGATTTAGCCCAAGGAATTTGTCGCCAGGGTTAAGAACTGCTAAGAAAACAGCAGCATTGGCTTGTGCACCCGAGTGTGGTTGTACGTTTGCCCATTCTGCTCCAAAGATTTCTTTTAAACGATCGATGGCAATTTGTTCACTTTGGTCTACTACCTCGCAACCTCCATAATAGCGTTTCCCGGGATACCCTTCGGCATATTTGTTGGTTAGGCAGGAACCCATTGCCTGCATTACTTGATCACTAACGAAGTTTTCAGATGCTATCAACTCGATACCTTTGAGTTGACGTTGATGCTCTTTTTCGATAATATCGAAAATTAAATCGTCTCTTTTCATTCTTTTTGTAGATAAGATAAATAAGTACTTATTCGAGATTCTTTATTAAGCGCACAAATTTATAGAAAAAGAATAATAAACGCACGGAATTTATTGGAATAAATGAGATTTTTCTTTCATTTTAAAAGATTAGCCCTAAAGAAAAACTAAGTGCAATGTCTCTTCTTTTGAATATAATAGGTGTCACTTCTTCATTGTTAGTAGAAGCTGTGCCATCATAAGTCACTGATTTTGAGATGTTACGCATGCCTATTTCGTAACGGAAATCAAAGTAGAGATTGGAGATATTTACCCCTACGCCAAGCACTCCGCTAATATTGAAAGGATAAAGTTCTTCTTTGACACTTTCCTGATCAAAGTTTTCAAAAGTAATATCATTTTGTTTATTCCATAAGTATCTGAGCTTGGGGCCGATGAAAACAGACATGCCATACGGGCCTTTCTTTACGATGTTATAGCCATATAGTAGAGGTATTTCCAGGCTATGAATGCTTGAATTAACTAAAGCATAATCGGGGGCTACATCGAGATCGTGCGAACCGAGTTTATCAAACTCGATTTCACAACGGCTCACAGCATAAGAAATTTCAGGTTGTATGAAATGCTTTTTCATATTAAAACGAGCAAAGATAGAACCAACATATCCTATTTTGTAGTTATTTTGAGTATCATTTATCTTTAGCCCGTTTAGCTGGAGTTCCGACACAAGATACATGGAGGAGTTAAATCCAGCCCTTAGACCGAAATTTACTTTTCGATCATTAGGAGTTTTACTTGTTTTTTCTTGTCCAAAGACATAGAAAGCCAACAAAGTAAATAGCAAAAGGAATGATAATCGTTTCATTTCTTATTTCTTGTTTTCTTCTTTTCAACAGACCAGCCAAATTTTCCTATTCCGGCCCCTAGCTCAAAATAGTTTCCATGAACATAAACTAGCGGATTCGTTTGTGCTAACTCCAGTTTTCCTGTCTCTTTATTCAAAAATTTCTCGTCGGCCCGTACGTTTACTACATCTGCAATAAACATATGGTGAGAGCCTAATACCACAATCTCTTTGACTTTACATTCAATACAGAGGGGCGACTCTTCGATTAATGGAGCATTCACAATGGAACATTTTCCGGGAGTTAGTTTCATTTCTTCAAACTTGTTATAATCCTTTCCTGAGCGCACTCCGCACCAATCAGTAGCAAAAGCCATTTTTTTGTTGGTCAGGTTGATTACAAACTCCATGTTTTTTTTTATAATATCGTACGAATGTCTTTCCGGGCGGACAGAGATATAACACATGGGTGGGTTAGTACAAATTGTGCCTACCCATGATAGCGTGATAATATTATATTCGCTTTCATCATTTCCACAACTCACCATTACAGCAGGTAGAGGATATATCATCGTTCCCGGTTTCCAGTCCTGTTTCATAAAATAACGATTTCTTCCTTCTTTTGTTCTTTCTCGCAATAATGACACTTAATGATGCCATTGTCTTTGTCTGTTACATGAAACAGTGTAGACATGGGCTCATTGTTGGTAATACATTTCGGGTTGGCGCACTTCACAATACCTTTTAATTCGTCGGGCATATATACCTCTTTTTTTTCTATTACTGCATAATCGCGGATAATATTGAGTTTTACATGCGGTGCTACTACAGATATGCGATTAATTTCTTCATCACAGAAGAACTTATCAGCAATTTTTATAATTCCTTTTTTACCGAGCTTTTTGCTTTCCAAGTTAAAACCAATGGTGATGTTATTCCCCATGTGCTCCAATCCTAATAAAGAGACTACAGTGAAAAGTTTCTCAGAAGGTATATGGTCTATTACAGTTCCGTTTTTCAATGCGGCTACTTGCAGGGCTTGTTTATTCTTGTTCATTTTTTATCTACTTGATAATATTCGATTGATTTAATTACATAATATCTTGCAACGCAATTCCTAATACGTCACACAATATGGCTTGGCGGGCATATACTCCGTTCAACGCTTGCTGGAAGTAGTAGGCTTTTGGATTATCATCCACGTCATAAGCAATCTCGTTGACGCGTGGGAGTGGGTGTAAGATTCGTAGATTGGGACGCGTTTGTTCCAACATCTTATTCTTTAGGATATAGATGTTTTTTACACGTTCATACTCCATCATGTCAGTGAAGCGTTCTCGTTGTACTCGGGTCATGTACAATATGTCCGCATCAGCAATAATTTCTTCGGTGAAATCGGTGTGTTCTATATAATTAATATGGTTATGTTTGCAGTATATCTTATATTCTTCGGGCATTTTTAACTCTTCGGGTGCAATAAAGTGAAAGACCGGATTGAAATGTCGCATAGCCATGAGCAGGGAGTGTACTGTGCGGCCGTATTTTAAGTCGCCTACAAGATAAATATTCAGATTCTCAAGGGTTCCTTGAGTTTTGTAGATGGAATAAAGATCGAGCATGGTTTGCGAAGGATGTTGGTTGGCTCCGTCGCCTGCATTTACAATCGGAACAGGTGCTACTTCACTTGCATATCGAGCAGCACCTTCAAGGTGATGCCTCATCACAATTACATCTGCATAATTGCTCACCATCATGATTGTATCTTTAAGAGTTTCTCCTTTAGAGGAACTTGTCGCTTTAGGATCACTGAAGCCTATTACGCGCGCTCCAAGGCGGTTGGCTGCTGTTTCAAAACTGAGGCGCGTGCGGGTAGAGGGTTCGAAGAATAGAGTAGCAACCACTTTTCCTTCCAGAATCTTTCTGTTTGGGTTCTTCTCAAACTGTTTCGCCATCTCGAGCATATAGAGAATTTTTTCTTTCGAATACTCGGCTATGGTCACTAAGCTTTTGTTTTCCATATCGTTATATATTTATTGATATACCATTAATACGGAGCGTAAAGATACGAATAAGAAACTATTCACCAAGAACAATGATTCATAAAAATTAAAACGCTTTCTAAAATATGTTGTGAAAGAAAAAGTTTTATCCTAATTTTGCACTCTTGAATAGAATCGGTCTAATAAATGCTTGCAATATAAAATAAAAAATACAAAGCGAAGGATGATACGAAAAATAATAAAAGGATTGTGGATCTTCTTTGCAGCCATGGTGTTGCTGGGTGTGATTGTTTTTACCTCCATAGCTAAAGGCTGGATAGGATATATGCCGGATATAGAGGAGCTTGAAAACCCTAATTATAAGTTTGCTACTGAATTATTATCTGAGGACGGAAAAGTTTTGGGAACATGGTCGCTTAGTAAAGAAAACCGTGTTTATACAAGCTATGGCGAATTATCGCCCAACATTGTCAATGCGTTGATAGCGACAGAAGATGCTCGCTTTACAAGCCATTCGGGTATTGATGTGAAAGCATTGGCTCGTGCAGTGGTGAAGCGTGGTTTATTCTTTCAGAAAAGTGCAGGAGGAGGTAGTACCCTTACTCAGCAGTTATCGAAACTATTATATTCCCCCGATGCTAATAGCTTTACGCAGCGATTTTTTCAGAAGCCCATTGAATGGGTGATTGCTGTACGTTTGGAACGCTATTATACCAAAGAGGAGATCTTAACGATGTATCTCAATAAGTTTGATTTCTTAAATAATGCCGTGGGTGTGAAAACTGCTGCATATACATATTTCGGATGTGAGCCCGGCGAACTCAAAATAGAAGAAGCGGCTACGCTTGTAGGCATGTGTAAAAATCCGTCGTTCTATAATCCTGTTCGATTTAACGAACGTGCTCGCGGGCGTAGAAACGTGGTACTCGATCAAATGAGAAAAGCTGATTACATCACTGATGAAGAATGTGATTCGTTACAGCAACTTCCACTTACACTGAAATTCCATCGGGTAGATCATAAAGAGGGGCTAGCTACTTATTTTCGAGAATATCTTCGTTCGATGATGACTGCCAAGTATCCTGATAGAAGTGATTATCATAGTTGGCAATCACAGAAATATTACGAAGATTCTTTGGCATGGGCAACGAATCCACTTTATGGTTGGTGTCAAAAGAATAAGAAGAAGGATGGCTCTAACTACAGTATCTATACAGATGGGCTAAAGATATACACTACGATTGATTCGCGCATGCAGCAATATGCTGAAGAAGCTGTTGCTGAACATTTGGGAGGATACTTACAACCTCGTTTTTTTGCGGAGAAAAAAAACAAAAAGACTGCTCCTTATAGCCGTATGCTACCTGAATCTCAGGTAAACCAGATTTTGGAGAAAGCCATGAAACAGACCGATCGTTATCGCATCATGAAAGATAATGGAGCTTCTGAATCAGAGATAAAGAAGGCATTCAATACTCCCGAAGAGATGTCCGTTTTCACGTGGCATGGAGACAAGGATACCATTATGACCCCGCTCGACTCAATTAGATATTACAAATATTTCTTACGTACTGGATTTATGTCTATGGATCCTTTCAATGGTCATGTTAAAGCGTATGTTGGTGGACCTAATTATTCATATTTTCAGTATGATATGGCGATGGTTGGTCGTCGCCAAGTGGGCTCAACGATTAAACCCTATTTATATACACTTGCCATGGAGAGTGGATATTCTCCTTGTGATGAAACCAGAAATGTAGAGCAAACGATTATCACAGAGACTGGTGAGGCTTGGTCTCCCAGGAACAGTTCGAACAAGCGTTATGGGGAGATGGTTACGTTGAAATGGGGATTAGCTCAATCGAATAACTGGATTTCGGCTTACCTAATGGGTAAACTTAACCCTTACGCACTTGTGCGGTTAATTCATAGTTTTGGCGTACTCAACAAAGACATACAGCCTACACCTGCTCTTTGTCTTGGTCCGTGCGAGATCTCTGTGGGCGAAATGGTGAGTGCTTATACTGCGTTTGCCAATAAGGGTATTCGTGTTGCTCCTTTGTTTGTTACTAAAATAGAAGATAGCGATGGAAATGTTATTTCTACTTTTACCCCACAAATGGAAGAGGTGATAAGCGCTACCAGTGCTTACAAAATGCTTGTGATGCTTCGCGGCGTTATCAATGAAGGTACTGGTGGACGTGTACGTCGTTACGGTATAAAAGCCGATATGGGTGGAAAGACCGGTACAACCAATCGTAACTCTGATGGATGGTTCATGGGCTTTACTCCTTCATTGGTATCAGGTTGTTGGGTCGGTGGAGAAGAGCGTGATATACACTTCGACACTATGACCGATGGACAAGGGGCAGCTATGGCATTGCCTATTTGGGCTCTTTATATGAATAAGGTATATGCCGACAAATCTTTGGGATATGATCAGAGTGAACGGTTTAAAATGCCCGAAAACTTTGATCCGTGTGGTAGTGACGCTGATAATTCAGAAACTACAGTGGAACCGGGATTAGACGACTTATTTAAATAATGACAACGCATGCTTGTCTTGTTTGCCTTGGCAGTAACAATGAGAAGGAAGTCAATATGTCTCTTGCCCGTAAGCGGCTGATAGAGTTGTTTCCTTCCATTCGCTTTTCCGTCGAGCTACAGACTGAGCCTTTTGGATTGTATAATCCGACTCCTTTTTCCAATCAGTTAGCACAGTTTGCAACGCAGGAAGATTTGTCTACTGTTATTCATTTCTTGAAAGGAATAGAACAAGAAGCCGGCCGTAAACCGGAAGATAAGGCCGAAGAAAAAGTAAAACTGGATATTGATTTATTAATGTATGATGATGCAGTTTTAAAGCCGGATGATATGAAACGTGCGTATGTGATCGATGGACTTCGGCAACTACGTGGCGATCGTTTATTATAAATTCTCTAACTCACATTAAAATGAAATTTTTAGGAATAATTCCAGCCAGATATGCCTCTACACGCTTTCCCGCTAAGCCTCTGGCCATCTTGGGCGGGAAGACTGTTGTACAACGAGTATATGAACAAGTAGCCGGCATTTTAGATGATACTTATGTAGCCACGGACGATGAGCGCATTGAAGCGGCGGTTAAAGCGTTTGGTGGTAAGGTTGTAATGACTTCGACCGATCATAAAAGCGGTACCGATCGTTGTTATGAAGCTTGCCTGAAGATAGGAGGTGCATTTGATGTGGTAGTTAACATTCAAGGTGACGAACCTTTTATTCAAGCTTCACAGTTAGAAGCGATAAAGGATTGTTTCAAGGATTCTTCTACACAAATAGCTACATTAGTAAAGCCTTTCACGGTTGATGATACAATCGAAGCATTGGAGAATGTCAATTCACCCAAAGTAGTACTCAATAAGAATAGAAATGCCCTATACTTCAGTCGCTCAATCATTCCTTATCAACGAAATGTCAATAAAGTAGATTGGTTGAAGAATCATACCTATTATAAACATATTGGTCTTTATGCTTATCGCGTAGAAGTTTTAAAAGAGATCACCGCTTTGCCACAATCATCTCTCGAATTGGTAGAATCATTGGAACAACTTCGTTGGTTGGAAAATGGATATACTATCAAAGCCGGAATCACTACAATGGAGACAATCGGTATTGATACACCCGCAGATCTCGAAAAAGCAGAGAAGTATTTACACCTATTGAATCCTGAAAATCATTTATGAATCGAATCATTCAACCTCCTGTTTGTGAATTGGCACAAATAGATATCCTTCGACCTGTAAGAGTCGTGATGCCCAACGGTATTCTGTTAGATGTAATTAATAGTGGCGAGCAAGAAGTGATTCGCCTGGATCTTGTCTTTGCCGGAGGCAGATGGCATCAATCGCAAAAGTTGCAAGCGCTGTTCACTAACCGCCTGTTGCGCGAAGGAACTCAAACTTATAGTTCGGCTACTATTGCCAACCGCTTGGACTATTATGGTGCATGGTTGGAACTCTCCACTTCGGTAGACCATGCGTACATCACGTTGTATTCCTTAAACAAATACTTTAAAGAGACACTCGAAGTCCTTGAATCGATTATCAAAGAACCCATATTTCCGGAAAAGGAACTCTCCACTGTGATCGACAGTAACATACAGCAATTTCAGATAAACTCTACCAAAGTAGATTACCTAGCTCACCGTAGCCTCTTGAATGCCTCTTTTGGGGAGCAGCACCCCTGTGGGCAAACGCTGATCGAAGAGGATTATCGAAGGATCAATTCCACATTGCTTCGGGAGTTTTATACTGATTATTATCACTCCGGCAACTGCCATATTTTTCTTTCCGGCAAAGTTACTGATGAGATTATTCAGAACGTTCAATCAACATTTGGAACTGAAATGTTTGGAAATACCACTCACTCCCTCATTAAACCGGAATATGCGCTTACTACAACTCCTGAAAAGAGAATTTTTACCGAGAGAGCTGAGGCGATGCAAAGTGCGGTGAGGATGGGTAACCTCACTATCACACGTGATCATCCGGACTATCTGAAACTTCGGGTACTGGTGACCTTATTCGGAGGATATTTCGGAAGCCGGCTCATGTCTAATATTCGTGAAGATAAAGGGTACACTTACGGCATTTCCGCAGGAATTTTATTCTATCCTAATAATGGTTTATTGGTTATTAGCACAGAGGCGGCTAATGAATATGTAGAACCGCTAATGTGTGAGGTTTATCGCGAAATAGAAAAACTTCAAAATGAGTTCGTGGGTGCAGAAGAACTTTCAATGGTAAAAAATTATATGTTGGGCGAGATGTGCCGTAATTATGAGTCGCCTTTTTCTTTGTCAGATGCTTGGATATTTATTCTTACCAGCGGACTTGATGATGAGTATTTCTCCCGTTCTCTACAAGCCGTCAAGGAGGTGACTTCACAAGAAATCTGTGATCTTGCCCGCCACTATTTATGCAAAGAGAAATTAAAAGAGGTCATTGCTGGTAAAAAGATGTCATAAAAGACCTGCATGGTAATGCTTTTTTGGATATAAATAGTATTTTTGTATCAGTTACTAACTAAAAAACACCTAATAATAGATGAGATATCTCTACACTGCAATTCTTTTGCTCTTTCTTTCACATACTACTATTCAGGCTCAAGGCATTGGTGGTTTCATCGGAAAGATATCTGATTCTTTTTCCGGAGAGATCAAAATTGGGAATTATACCTTCAAAGACGGTTCTGTTTATACAGGCGAATTGAAAGGACATAAACCAAACGGCAAGGGCAAAACAATATTTAAGAATGGTGACATATACGAAGGTGAATATGTAAAAGGTAAGCGTGAAGGATATGGTGTTTATGTTTTCCCTGACGGCGAAAAATATGAAGGCCAATGGTATCAGGATCAACAACATGGTATCGGAACTTACTATTTTCTGAATAATAATCGCTATACCGGCATGTGGTATCAAGACTATCAACATGGTGAGGGAACAATGACTTATCACAATGGAGATACTTACGAAGGTAGCTGGGCGAATGACAAACGTGAGGGAAAAGGTACCTATATATGGAAAAACGGTTCAAAATATGTAGGCCTATGGAAAGGCGATAAGAAAAACGGTCAGGGAGAATTATCGTGGAATGATGGCTGCAAATATACTGGTAACTGGAAAAGTGATTCACGCGATGGTAAAGGCACGTTTGAATATGCTAACGGAGATAAATATGTGGGCGATTGGGTAGAGGATGTACAACACGGAAAAGGAATCTATTTTTTCAATACAGGCGATCGTTATGAGGGTTCTTACTTGCAGGGTGAGCGTACCGGTACCGGAATCTACTTTCATGCCAATGGTGACAAATATGTAGGTAACTTCAAAGATGGAATACAAGATGGTAAAGGAACTTTCACTTGGGCCAACGGAGCTGTTTATGAAGGTGATTGGAAAGATAACAATCGGAATGGAAACGGTGTTTATAAATGGAGTAATGGCGATGTTTACGAAGGGGAGTGGAAGAACAATCAACCCAATGGGCAAGGCTTGCTAACACTCACTAATGGAACCAAATACAAAGGTACCTTTGTCAACGGATTGGAAGATGGTAACGGTGTTCAAGAGGATAAAGAAGGCAATCGCTATGAGGGCTTCTTTAAACAGGGTAAAAAGCATGGTCCTTTTGTTGAAACAGATAGTTCGGGCAAAGTTATTCGCAAAGGCACCTATAAATTTGGCGTGCTCGAGTAAGCTTCATCAGATGGATTTATAAAAAAACGCATTGTAGAATACATTGAATTATTCTGCAATGCGTTTTTTATGATTTATTGTTTCAATAGAAGAGAAAACAAAATGAGGAAGAAAACTTTTGATTTCCTTCCTCATTCCTTGTGCACCCTCAGGGACTCGAACCCT
>DBTL01000151.1 GCA_002307035.1 Bacteroides sp. UBA1317 | reverse complement strand
ATGTACAAGAATATATCAATGCTCACTACAAAGAAGAAGTGCGTCTGAATCAATTGGCCGATATGGTGGGAATGACCCCTGTTTCTTTTAGCCGTTTTTTCAAACTGCGCACTGGCAAAAACCTTTCCGATTATATCATTGATATTCGCCTAGGTTTCGCCACTCGATTGCTGGTCGATTCTACCATGTCCATAGCCGAAATCTGTTACGATTGCGGGTTTAATAATCTTTCTAACTTCAATCGCATCTTCAAGAAAAAGAAAGAATGTTCTCCCAAGGAGTTTAGAGAAAACTATCGGAAGAAGAAAAAACTTATTTAGAGCTGACAGTTGGACTAATTATTAAATCTATTTGTGGGTGTTTTTTTGAGAGTTGAAAATGAGGCCGACCTAGCATATAATTCTTCTGTATATCAGTTGATTATGCTAAGATCGCATTGATTTTCTCTAGCTCTTCCGGAGAGAAAACGCAATTCTCAATAGCTCTTATGTTATCCTTTAGCTGATTTACAGAACTTGCTCCGATGATGACGGAAGTCACCAAATCATCTTTCAGAACCCAAGCTAGTGCCATTTCGGCCAATGTTTGTTCACGTTGTGTCGCTATCTCATTCAGTGCCTTAATTCTCTTCAATACCACTTCGGTTAGCTGTTCCTCTTTTAAGAAGCCTCCGCGAGCTATTCTTGAATCCTGAGGAATGCCATTGATGTATCTGTTGGTCAGAAGTCCTTGTGCCAGTGGTGAAAAAGCGATGAATCCGCTACCGTTAGCTTTCGTTTGTTGCAGAATATCCTCTTCAGGCTCACGGTTGAATATATTGTATCTCCCTTGATAAAGTAGGCAATGAACCTCTCTCTCTTTGAGATATTTGTAAGCAAATTCTGCTGCTGCTTTGGGATATTTTGAGATACCAACATAGAGTGCTTTTCCTTGACGGACGATATCGACTAAGGTTTGTAGAGTCTCTTCGAGAGGAGTGACGGGATCATAACGATGAGAATAGAAGATATCAACATATTCCAGGTTCATGCGTTTCAGACTTTGATCCAGACTACTAATCAGGTGTTTGCGAGAACCCCATTCTCCGTAAGGCCCCGCCCACATTTCGTGTCCGGCTTTTGTGGAGATAAAGAGTTCGTCTCGATAAGGCATGAATGATTTCTTCATGATTTCGCCGAAAGTTTCTTCCGCAGAGCCAAAAGAAGGGCCGTAGTTATTAGCCAGATCGAAATGGGTGATACCATTGTCGAAAGCGTAATACGCCATCTTCATACTGTTTTCAAAAGAATCAACGCTACCAAAATTATGCCATAGGCCTAGTGAGAGTTCGGGCAACAGAATTCCACTTTTGCCACATCTACGATATTTCATTCCGCAGTTATATCTTTCTTGGTCAGGTGAATAAATAGGGGTTATCATCTTTTCTGTTCATTGAGGTTAAGTACCACAAAGATATACTTTATTTATAGAACTAAGATACTTGTAATAGTATAAAATCAGTGCAACTGTTATAACCTTTTTGCAAGAAAGCTCAATTAGTACTAGTAATTGATAAAATAATACTGTATAGCTTAATTAAACAATGCTAACTTTGTAATTGAACAAAACCTCTAATAGTATGGCAAAACAAATATCATTATTGATCCTTCTTATTGTCTTATCAGTCTTGTGCTTTGCAATAAAACCGTCTACGACTTCTCCTTTTGTCCGTATCGAAAACGGAAGCTTTTTATGGAATAATATACCTTATTCTTATGTAGGAACAAATTTCTGGTATGGTGCCATCTTGGCTTCCGAAGGAGAAGGAGGCAACCGGCAACGACTTCATAAAGAACTTGATTATCTGAAAAAAATAGGGATTAACAATCTGCGTGTATTGGTAGGCGCTGATGGCAATCGGGGGATTACAGCTAAAGTAGAGCCTACTTTGCAAACAGCTCCCGGAGTATATAATGATACTATTTTAGCCGGACTAGACTATCTGCTGGCTGAAATGGGCAAAAGAAAAATGTTGGCTGTACTTTACTTGAATAATTCTTGGGAGTGGAGCGGTGGATACGGGCAGTACCTTGAATGGGCAGGTTATGGAAAAGCGGCTGTACCTGCTGTTGACGGATGGCCGGCCTATATGAATTATGTGAAACAGTATCAGCAATCGGATAGTGCAAAGGCTTTGTTTGCGAATTATGTGCGAGACATAATCACACGCGTCAATAGGTATACTCATTTAAAATATGTGGATGATCCGGCAATTATGTCTTGGCAGATTGGTAATGAACCTCGCGCTTTTTCAGATGAGAACAAACCTTTTTTTACTGCATGGATGGCAGATGTGGCTGCACTGATTAAGTCTTTGGATAAAAATCATCTAGTTTCAACAGGTAGTGAAGGCAAGCATGGCTGTGAACAAGATATTGCTTTGTTTGAAAAGATTCATGCTGATAGAAATGTGGACTATATGAATATCCATATTTGGCCTTACAACTGGGGATGGGTGACGAAAGATAGTTTACAGGAAAAAATAGAGATAGCAAAAGAAAAAACGAAGAAATATATTGATGAACATTTGGCTATTGCCGAGAAATATAATAAACCATTGGTACTTGAAGAATTTGGCTTTCCCCGGGATGGCTTTCAATTTTCAAAAGAAAGTAGCACGAATGCACGAGACGATTATTATGCGTATGTCTTTCATCTAATCACTGACAAAACAGCTTCTAATAGGCTACTCTCTGGATGTAATTTTTGGGGATGGGGAGGCTTTGCCAATCCTTCCACTAAACATATATATTGGAAAAAAGGAGATGATTATACCGGTGATCCTGCTCAGGAAGAGCAAGGATTGAATTCTGTGTTTGCTACAGATACTACTATTGATATAATAAAAACTGCGAATGATAAATTGAAGTAGATACAAACTAAAATGAATAATATCAAGTACATAATAGTAGGAGTATTGCTAAGCTGGGGGCTTGCGCAATCTACTTCGGCTCAGGTGAGAGGAAATGAAATAAGGGTAGTAGTATCTCCTGATCATTCTGATTGGAAATATAACATTGGTGAAAAGAGTACTTTCACGATACAAGTTTTCAAGGCTCAGAATTTGTTGAAAGACGTAACGATTGATTATGAATTAGGCCCTGAAATGTATTCTACAGAGATAAAAAAACAAATTTTGCTGAAGGATGGTAAATTGGTGGTAAAAGGGCGTATGGCAGAACCTGGTTTTCTGCGTTGCAAAGTAAAAGCTTATGTTGGTGAGCGTACTTATGAAGGGTTGGCAACTGCTGCTTACCAACCGGAAAAAATCACTCCATTCACTACTTTGCCTGAGGACTTTGACGCTTTCTGGGCTACCTCGTTGAGTGAAGCCCGCAAAACGGCACTTGAACCCACAATGCTACTCTTACCCGAGCGTTGCACAGAGATGGTAAATGTATATGAAGTTAGTTTTCAAAATATGCGTTGGGGCTCTCGGACTTACGGCATTTTATGTATGCCCAAGAAAGATGGAAAATATCCTGCTTTGTTACGTGTGCCGGGAGCAGGTATTCGTACGTATTATGGTGATATAGCGACAGCTTCCAAAGGAGCTATAACGCTTGAAATAGGAATTCATGGAATTCCTGTAACGATGACTCAAGAATACTATGATAAATTAGTATATGGTGCCTTGTTTTGTTATTGGGATATAAATAAGAATAATCGTGATGCATTCTATTATAAACGAGTATTTATAGGTGCAGTTCGTGCTGTTGATTTTATTTGTAGTTTACCTCAATACAATGGTAAAGCTTTAGGTGTAACCGGCTCTAGCCAGGGAGGCGCACTCTCTATCGTAACAGCTGCATTAGACAAACGTGTTACTTTCTTTGCAGCGGTACATCCGGCTATGTGCGATCTGGCTGCCTCATTGAATAAAAGAGCCTGTGGCTGGCCTCATTATTTCTATCAAAAAGAAAACCCGGATAAAGCTGAACTAGAGACAACTCACTACTATGACGTTGTTAATTTTGCTCGTCGTTTATCAGTTCCCGGTTGGTTTAGCTGGGGATATAATGATGAAGTTTGTCCTCCAACCTCTATGTATGCTGCTTATAATAGTGTTACATCTCCTAAAGAGTTGCACCCATATCTGGAAACCGGGCATTATTGGTATCAGGAGCAGTATGATGAATGGAATAAATGGCTGTGGAAACAGATGGGAATTGAATAATCTTAGATGTTCTTAGCATCTGTCCTAAGTAATATTTAACTTGTTGAGGTGCTATTGCTATAAATGTTTATAGAGTATTGATCAATGATAAAATTGTATTTGTTCTCTTCTCGGGTGATCTTTATCTTTGCTACTATAAAATAACGTTATCTGTAAAATCTAATTATAAATGAAAATGAAGAACATTATGTTGTTTCTTGCGGCACTCTTCATGAGTTGCCATGTGATGGCTCAACAAAACCATATTACTGGTACGATTACCGATGCGAATGATGGTTCTCCGATGATTGGTGCCAATGTAATGATTAAAGGTACTAAGACTGGTACTATATCTGATATTAGTGGCGAGTTTAATTTGAATGTTCCGCAGGGAAGATCCGTTCTGATAATTTCTTCTATTGGGTATAAAACTCAGGAAGTCACTTTGAAGTCTGGACAAAAGCGTGTGGAAATTGCAATGCATGAGGACTCCAAATTGATAGATGAAGTTGTCGTAGTAGGATACGGAACGATGAAGAAAAGCGACCTTTCTGGTTCTGTAGGACAAATTAAAAGTGAAGATCTTCTCAAAGGTAATCCTTCAGATTTGAGTCAAGGGCTGCAAGGAAAGATGGCTGGTGTTCTTATTAGTCAGAATGACGGTGCTCCTGGTGCAGGTGTTAGCATCTCAGTTCGTGGCACTAATTCTTTCTCTACAAGTAGCCAACCTCTGTATATCGTAGATGGGGTTCCTTTTGATACTGGAGATACTCCTTCGAGTGATGCTAATGCAAATAATAATCAAACGTCTAACCCATTGGCTTTTATTAATCCTCACGATATTCAATCTATTGAGGTGCTTAAAGATGCATCAGCGACTGCAATTTATGGTTCTCGAGGAGCGAATGGTGTGGTGATCATTACTACCAAGAGAGGTGAAGGTAAGGATCAAGTTGAGTTTTCGTCTAATTTTACTCTTTCCAAGATAGGTAAGAGAGTCGATGTTTTGGATGCTGAAACTTATGCAAATTATATAAATGAGGAAACGTTGAATAGTTATAATTATTCAGGTAAAACTTATACTTCATTGCCTTATCCGGGAACTTGGAGTTACACTTATGATTCAGCGGGTAATATAGTCTCTGGCTCAGGAACTTATCAGCCAGCTCCATCTGATTACCGAAATCCAGGAACTTATAGTGATGAATATGGAAATTCAACAGTTATTGATAAGGCTGATTGGCAAGATTTGATTTATCAGACAGGTTTTTCTCAAGAGTATAATTTAAGAGTTTCAGGCGGTTCAGATAAAGGATGGCATTCGTTTTCTGGTAACTATTTGGATCAGAGTGGTATTATAAAAAACACAGGATTTACTCGTTATTCTTTGCGCGCAAATATTGGACGTCATATTAATAGTTGGCTGGAAATGGGTATGAATACAAATTTCACCCGTAGTAGCACTGATTTTACTAAGAGTAATGCTTACGATTATGCTTTGATGCGTTCAGCCTTGCTTTTTCCTCCAACTTATGGTCCTAATATGGATACTACTACAGCGGATAATTTAAATTGGTTAGCAGCCAATCCTTATGCGTATGTGAATTCAGCAAAAGACAACTTGAAATCAATAAATGTATTTAATTCTTCTTATTTGGAAGCCACTCTTTTTCCGTTTTTGAAGTTTCGCCAGAATCTTGGTCTCAGTTATACGAGCAATCGCCGTGGAACTTATTATGATCGCCATACGCAAGAGGGTAAATCTCCAACAAATGGTAAGGCTGGTCAGAGTGATAATGAATGGAACGGATTGACAGGTGAATCTTTGTTGACTTTTAATAAAAAAATAAACGTTCATGCTATTAATGTAATGGCAGGCTTTACTATTGAGCATGCATCTTGGCAAAGTAAATCAATTACGGTAACTAATTTCCCAGATGATTTGACTGGAGAAGCAGATTTAAGCCGTGGTACAGTTATAGGTACTCCCGCTAGCGATAAAGGCGAGCAAGCCCTAGTCTCTTTTTTAGGTCGTGCTAATTATGTTCTAATGGACAAATATATTTTTACGACCTCTTTTCGTCGTGATGGATCTAGTAAATTTACGACAAAAAACAAATGGGCTAATTTTCTTTCAGCTGCATTTGCTTGGAGAGCATCTGAAGAAAAATTCATTAAGAATTTGAATATTTTCAGTAATTTGAAATTTCGTCTAAGTTATGGTGAGACAGGTAACCAAGGCATTAGTAGTTATCGTACATTACCTGAACTGAGCACAGCAAATTATCCTTTTGGAGGAACATTATCTAGTGGTTCTGCTGAAGTTTCTTGGAGAGGACCTGTCTCTGATGATTTGAAGTGGGAAACGACCGCTCAATTTAATGCTGGTATTGATATGAGTTTTCTTGAAAATCGGATAAACTTAACTGCTGATTATTATTATAAAAAGACTAGAAATTTGTTGCAAGAAGTAAAAATACCTTCAAGCACAGGTTTTTCTAATATGATGGTAAATAGTGGGGGAGTGATCAATGAAGGCTTGGAACTAAGTGGTAATTTTATAATATTTAAAGATAAGCCATTTCATTGGGATATTAATGCAAATATTTCATTCAATAAGAATGAAATAACTGGTTTGTCTGCAGATCAATATGCAAATTCATTATGGTATTCTGCAGATGATGTTTTCATTCAACGCAATGGATGTCCGATCGGTGCTATTTTTGGCTATGTTGAAAATGGATTTTATGATAACGAAGCTGAAGTCAGGTCAGAGAAGAAGTATGCTAATTCTTCTGATGCCGTTGTTAAAGCTAAAATCGGTGAAATCAGGTATCGTGATTTGAATGATGATGGTGAAATAACAGAGGCAGATCGTACAATCATAGGTAACACTAATCCTGATTTCACTTACGGTATTACAAATAATCTTTCTTATAAGAATTTTAATTTTAGTTTTTTCCTACAGGGTAGTCAAGGTAATGATATCTTCAATGGTAATCTGATGGATGTTGAAATGGCTAATATAGGGAATATTCCAGTATTTGCTTATAACAGCCGTTGGACAGAAGATAATACGGCTAATGCAAAATGGCCAAAGGCTATATCAACTTATGATCGGACGATGTTAATCTCTAATCGTTATGTTGAAAATGGTTCATATTTGAAATTGAAGACCGTGAGCTTAGGCTATACTTGGAAACCTAGTTTTAAAGGAATTAGTAGCATTAACGTTTATTTTACTGCAACGAACTTATTAACTATCAGTGATTATAGCTGGTTTGATCCTGATGTTAATGCATTCAGTACAGATGCTTCTCGTAAAGGTGTAGATATCTATTCTTATCCGAGTGCACGCACTTTTTCTCTAGGTTTTAAATTAGGCTTTTAATTAACATGTTAATCTTATAATTATGAAAATTAGAAAATTATATATAACAGCACTTTTTTTGTTAGCAAGTGGATTACTGTCTACTTCTTGCAATGATTATTTAAAGGAAGAGCCAGAGAGTTTTATTGGTCCTGATCAGGTTGGTGATTCCGATGCAGCCATTGATATTTGGATAACAGGGGTATACAACAGATGGATTAACAGTATGTTTTTGTATAATCAATTTCCGCTTGTTTTGGAGAAAGATTGTGATTACACTAGTGGCCCAGATTGGTCGATGTCTTATTTAGGAGCAGGTAATTTTCAGGATTCAAGCTCTGAATGTGACGTTATGTGGGAAGGTTTATATAGCTTAATTGAACGGGCTAATCTAGCTATAAAGTATATTAAAGCAATGAGTAATTGTACCGAAGATTACCGACAAAATGCTTTAGGGGAACTTTATTTTCAGAAAGCATTTGCTTATTTCTTGTTGACAAGGGCTTACGGTGAAATTCTTTTATGGGATACAAGCATTAGTGATGGGGCTGACCAAAATCAGCCGCGCCAGTCCATACCTACTGTCTATTCTGAGATAATTAAATTATTAAAAGAGAGTGCATCTATTATGTACTCAAGAGATAATTCTAAATATTCGACAGGGCATGTTTCTGCTGCCTCTGCTGCTGGTTTATTGGCAAAGGTTTATGCGACAATGGGATCTGGATCTTTAAGTGGTGCGGAGATGACTATCCGAACAGGTGCTGCGACTTCAACAAATGGAGATGACATAACATTGACATTACCTGTTTCTAAGACATTCACAAAGGATGTTGTTGCAGGTTACGAGACGTTTGGCACTGATTCATGTTACGAAAATGCGGCTAAGTGGGCTAAAGCAGTTATGGATGGTGATTATGGAACGTATGAATTATTGCCTTACTCTGAGTTATGGAGCAAAGACCATAATAATGATCCTGAATTTATGTTTTCTGTTCAGACTATTTCAAATAATAGTGATTATCATGTAGGAGTCGGTTTGTATTATAATGGCGTTTATAATGCTTCTGGCAGAATAACAACAGGTCATTGGTTAGGTAATCGTTACCATTGGTATTGCTTGTTTGATTCAAAAGATTATCGGGTAGCTGATGGGGTACAACATCGTTGGGTAAATGAAGGTCAGCAAGACTATAATGGTGGTTTTTATTATCCTAAAAATGCAGAATATACCTTGAAAGCTACAGGATATGATTCAAATGGCAATAAAGTTGCAGAGCCTGTATCTCCTTATGATGATGGAATTAATTATTATTATAATCTTAGTTACGAATGCCTTGCTTTTACAACAAAATACTCTGATGTGACAGATAATACGACGCAAGATCAGGATGCTCAATGGCCTTTTCTTCGTTATGCGGATGTTGTTTTGATTTATGCCGAAGCTGAAAATGAACTCGGTAATGCTCAACTTGCTATTGATGCTTTAAATCTAGTGCGTAGCCGTTCTAATGCTACTTTAGCAACTTTAACAGGGGATGGCGCTTTAACATCTCAACTAGATATTCGTTCAACTATCTTTGAAGAACGTGCAAAAGAGTTAGCTTGTGAGGGAGATCGTCGATGGGATTTGATTCGCTGGGGTGTTTACCTGCAGGCAATGAATGCAATTGGTGGTTATGATGAGTCTGGTATTTATAAAATACGCAGTTCAAAACATTTACTTTATCCAATACCATCTGATGAAGTTAATACCAATACAGCAATCACATCAAATAATCCAGGTTGGAATTAATCTGTTAGGAGTAAATCTTGAATCTTTAAAAAATGAGCATTATGAAATTAGTAAATATGAGAATAGTCGGATTGACGCTGTTGATTGGGTTAGTATTTGCGTCATGCCAAGATATTGTAACATATAATGACGGTTATAATGATGGTACGGCTTCTACAGGTGTACCAAAGATTTCGGCAATCTATGATGTTGGAGATACGGCTTGTATTACGCCTCTGTCTGAAGGGAGCTTGGAAGAGATGCTTCATATCACAGGAAGTAACCTAAGTGGTGTGAAGAAGGTAATGTTTAATGATGTTGAAGTCCCGCTTAGTGGCATTTATGCGAAGGCTGAGAACGCTTATTTACAGATTCCACGTGTAATTCCCGGTGAAGTAACCAATAAATTGGTTTATACTACTGAGCTAGGAGAGATAACCTATGATTTTGCAGTGAATACTCCTGAGTTAGAGGTTGATGGATTGTATAATGAATTTGCGCTACCTGGGGACACGGTAGAAGTGAATGGTAATTATTTCGATTTATATGGGTTTACTACAGATAACTCTGGAGCAGCTACAATTACTTTGAATAACGAGAATGTGACGATTGATTCGTTAACTTCGGAATACATGTCTATTATTATTCCGAAGAATGCTCCTGACAATGCTATAATTTCATTTAATTATATTGCTCCTGGAGATGTACAGACTACAAAAAACATTCCTTATCGACAGGTTCAAACTCTAATTTGGCCTGATCTGGCCAATTATAGTCAATACGGCATATGGGGAGGAAGTGGTTATATTACTGATGGGGCTGCTACAGGTGAACCAACTCCATTATATGGTTCGTACGTACGCGTAAAGGGCTCTTTTAGTGCTTGGTCTTGGAATAATCTTCCTTGTGGTGGTTTCAATTTTAGTAATGAAGATGCTGCAAATAATCAGAGTGATTATTACTTTAAATTTGAAGTTAATTCAGCTTCAAGCTCTCCCTTTTATAGTTCTACAGCAGGGTATATTTTTCAATTGAATGGTGGTTGGTATGTTTGGAACCCATCATCTGATATTAGTTTTAATACATACGGTAAGTGGCAAACTATTGAAATTCCATTATCAAATGTGGCTACTGCTGGTTTGTCGACAGGATGGACGAATTTTTATTTCATTCTCCAGCCTAGTGCCGACTGGAGCCTTGAACATAATTTTACGAATTTCCGTATAGAGAAAAAAAGTTTTTAAGACCATTGTGGGTAGATCTAATGATCTACCCACAATGGCTATATATTATTAATGTTTTATGTGTAGAATTATTCTTGTTTTATTGACTTTATTTGCTTTAACGTCTTGTAATGGGTCATCTGATACAGAACCGGCTATTATTGATGAGACAGCGCCAATAGTAACGGCTGTATTACCTGCTGATGGTGCAACGAACGTTACTTTATCTACTGTTATATCTGTAACTTATGATGAAAATATTTTTAGTTCTACGACTTCAAATATAACAGTAAATGGGACAAAGATTACTCCTAAAATATCAGGTAAAGTGTTAACTCTTGATTATATCTTGGAATCGAATACTAAGTATAAAATTAATATAGCAGGTTCTTCCCTTAGAGATGAAGTGGGCAATTTTGTTTCTGCATATAGCTTTAGTTTTACAACGGTATTAGGTAATAGTGCTTTTGATGCATCTGCTTTTTCAATAACGCCTTTATTATGTACACCTAATCCTTCATCTCAAGCCGTTAATGTTTATGATTTCTTGAAAGAGAATTTTGGATCAAAAGTAATTTCAGGAACGATGGCTAATGTGAACAATAATCTGGATGAAGCTAAATGGGTGTATAATCAGACTGGTAAATGGCCAGCTCTCACTTGCATCGATTATATTCATTTGATGAACTCTCCTGCAAATTGGATTAATTATTCAGATATTACAGATCTAAAAGATTGGTGGAACAATAATGGTTTGGTCGCTGCAATGTGGCACTGGAATGTTCCGAAAAGTCAAGGGGATTCAGAATATACCTTTTCATCGTTGGAAACGACGTTTAAAACGTCAAATGCAGTAATTGAAGGTTCCTGGGAAAATACCGTTGTCAAAGCAGATTTAGAGAAGATTGCTGAATATTTAGGTTTATTCCAGAAGGAAGGAATTCCTGTCATTTGGAGGCCATTGCACGAAGGTGCTGGTAATCTTTATGCTTACTCAGGTGGTTCAGCTTGGTTTTGGTGGGGAGCTGATGGTGCTAGTGCCTATAAAAACCTTTGGATTTATATGTTTGATTATTTTCAGAGTAAAGGCCTTGATAATTTGATCTGGGTGTGGACTACTGAAACTGGTGACTCTGATTTTTATCCGGGTGACAATTATGTGGATGTTGTAGGTTGTGATGTTTATCCAAGTATAAATATACACGATTCACAACTTACATATTTCAATAATGCTATAAAAGTGTGCAATAAAAAAATTGTGGCTCTATCTGAATGTGGTGGAATTCCTAATCCAGATCAAATGTATGCAAAGGGAGATATGTGGTCTTGGTTTATGCCTTGGTATGGTACATATACCGAAAGTGACGAGGTCAATGGGGCAACTTACTGGAAAGAAGTTATGGCAAATTCTATTGTTGTCACTCGTGATCAGATGCCAAATCTGAAATAATACTATCTTTAGATAAAATTGTACTTGTTTGACTAACTTGGCAACCCGAATGATTTTTGAAGAAAAGGTAAGTCGGAGGAATTAGTTTGTTAGCATTCCTAATCATCTTTGATATTGATTCCATTCAGGGTAATAGTATCTTTTTTATTACTCTGATTGGAACTTTTTCATTGGTGAAATTGCCCAGAAATGATAAATGTATGTGAATTTAGTTTTCAGAATATGCGTTGAGGATCTCGTCCTACGGTCATATTTCTACCCCAAAAAGCCAAATAAAGCTGAGCTAGAGATAACCGGCTATTATGACGTTGTTCTTTTTGTTCATTGCTTATCACTTTCTAGCTAGTTTGGGTGGAAATGTAATGATGCTTGCCCTCCAGTTTCTATGTATACAGCTTAAAAATGCGTCACACCTTCTAAAGATTAGTGGCAACAATCTAGTGAATTTTCAATATATATAATGGTTATTTTATTATAGTTATTGGAAATGTATTATTTAAAGATAAAATTGTATTTGTTATTTTCTTTTCTCTCACCTACTTTTGATTATTGTATTTATGTGTGACTTCTGCACGTTTTATAATCTTGAAATATATCAACCTTAAATTAAAAATTATGACTAAAATGTTTGAAAAACACTGTTTGACGCAAATTCAAAGTGAGGAACTTTCCCTCTTTTATTGTATGATCTGATTATTTTAATTGACCTTTTAATTATCCGCTATAATTTCTTATAGCTATTAATAAATTTAAGACTGTAAAAGTATGAATCTTAATTCTAGAAAAACAACACTGATTGCGGGAATGTATTTCTTTCTTTTGATTGGTGGCGTTCCTTCGGCTTTTGCTATTTCTCCTGTTCCTGTTGAATCTACTCAACAAATAGTAAAAGTTCGCGGTATGGTGGTTGACCAATATGGTGAGGCCATTATTGGGGCTAATATCTTGCATAAAGGTACTACAAATGGTGTAATAACAGATCTTGACGGCAACTTTGCATTGGATGTTCCTAATGGAGCTGTTCTTGAGATTTCATTTGTTGGTTATATTACCCAAACGGTAAAAGTGCTAAAGAGTGACTTGAAAATTGTATTAGTTGAAGACACTCGATCCCTGGATGAGGTTGTCGTAGTTGGTTATGGTGTTCTGAAGAAAAAGTTAATAACTGGTGCTACTGTACAAGTTAGTGGAGACAACTTGCAGAAGCTGAGTACAACTAGTGCACTATCGGCTATGCAAAGCCAAACTCCAGGAGTCAGCATCACACAAAGCTCTGGGCAGCCAGGCGAGGGCTTTAAAGTAAATATTCGTGGATTGGGTACAACTGGTACTTCTTCTCCACTGTATGTTATAGATGGTGTTGCAGGTGGCGATATAAATAATCTGAATCCATCTGATATTGAGTCTATTGATGTTTTGAAAGATGCTGCTTCTGCTGCGATCTATGGCGCACGTGCAGCTAATGGTGTAATTTTAGTCACGACCAAGCAAGGAAAATCAGGGAAAATTCAAGTGTCTTATGATGGTTATTATGGCGTGCAGAACGTTTATAAGATGCCGGATCTACTAGATGCTAAACAATATATGTCAGTTATTAATCAGGTAGAATTTAATGATGGTATATCTCTTACCGATTGGACATCTGTTATGACTGCTGATATGTATAATTCTATTATGGATGGCACTTGGAAAGGTACTAACTGGCTGGATGCTATTCGAAATGAAGATGCACCGATGCAGAATCATTCTATTAATATGGTTGGTGGTAGTGACATCTCTAAATTTTCTTTAGGAGTGTCATATTCTTCTCAAGAAGGGATTTTAGGCAAACCTGTTCAGTCTGATTATGAGCGTACTACTGTTCGTTTAAATTCAGATCATGTTATCTATAAGAAAAACAATACGGATGTGGTTAAATTTGGAGAAACACTTTATTATAATTATAATACCAAATCTGGCATTGGTATTGGTAATCAATATTGGAATGATATCTCTAATATGCTGAGAGCTTACCCGATTATGCCTATTTACGGAGATGATGGCGAGTATTTCGATTTAGCAGATAAAAAATCAACAGGACTTCAAAATTACCAAGCAGATGCAGCAAATCCTATCGCTAGTATGGTTTATCAAAGAGGAAATAATATATCAAAGAATCATTCATTAAATATGTCTGCATACTTGCAGATTCAGCCAATCAAGAACTTGATATTTAAATCTCAGTTTGGATATAAATTTAGTTCAAGTTCTTATAGGCAATTTACACCGACTTATGAACTTTCCTCTACGGTGTTGAACTCGTCAAATTCTGTTCAACAGACTGGTAGTCAAGGTTGGAGTTATACTTTTGAAAATACTTTAGCATATAAATTTAATATTTCAGAAGATCATCATTTCGATGCATTAATTGGTCAGTCGATGGAAAAATCAGGCATGGGAGAATCTCTTGGAGCTACAAATTATAATCTTTTGTGGAATGATCTGGCTCATGCTTGGTTAGACAACACACAGGGGGTCTCATCAACAACCACTGTTACAGGTAGTCCTTGGGATGAGGGCTCTTTGGCTTCATTCTTCGGCCGTATAAATTATGATTATAAAGAAAGGTATATGGTCTCTGCGGTTATGCGTACTGATGGTTCTTCTAATTTTGCAAGAGGACATCGTTGGGGGTATTTTCCGTCAGTATCTGCTGGTTGGGTAATTAGCGAAGAGATGTTTATGGAAAAGACGAAAGCGTGGATGGATTATTTAAAGATTCGAGCAAGTTGGGGACAGAATGGTAATTGCAATATACCTAATTTTCAATATTTGGCAACGGTCTCTTTTGATGATACCGCTGGTTACTCTTTTGGTAATAATAAAACAACTCAATCTACAGGGGGGTATGCTAATCTGCTTCCTAATGAAGATATTTCTTGGGAAACTTCGGAACAGTTGGATTTTGGTTTTGATGCCCGCTTATTAAATTCACGTTTGAACATTGCTTTTGACTGGTATAATAAGAAAACTAAAGATTGGTTGGTTGATGCACCTATTTTGGCGTCTTATGGGACAGGAGCTCCTTATATAAATGGTGGAGATGTTGAAAATAAGGGAGTCGAATTAGCCTTAGGATGGAATGATCATGTAAGCAAAGATTTCACATATGGTATAAATTTGAATATCGCCCACAATAAGAATGAAGTCACCCGTATCGCAAATGCCGAGGGTATCATTCATGGTGAAACAAATGTGTTATCTCAAGGTACTACGGAGATGTATCGTGCTGAAGTTGGTAAACCTATTGGCTATTTTTGGGGATACAAAACAGGTGGAGTATTTCAAAATCAGGCTCAAATAGACCAGTGGACTGCTGATGAAAAACCTACTTTACAAACAAATCCGCAATCCGGTGATCTGATTTTCGTAGATACCAATGGAGATTCTTCTATTGATGAAAATGATAAAGTTGAGATCGGTAATCCGCATCCGGATTTTACAATGGGGCTTAATTTAAATTTAGGATATAAAGGTTTTGATCTTTCTATAACAGCTAATGGTGCATTTGGACAACAAATAGCTAAGTCTTATCGTAAATTTGG
Source organism: Bacteroides sp. UBA1317 (assembly GCA_002307035.1). GTDB lineage: Bacteria > Bacteroidota > Bacteroidia > Bacteroidales > Bacteroidaceae > Bacteroides. Next base: position 28,014 of record DBTL01000151.1, on the reverse strand, counting down.
TGATAGTTATAAAGACAACTACACGACAGACGTTTTCAATTGCTGGCATGGTGAAGGAACATCGAATAAACTGCCTCGCTTAACTGCTGGAAACAAAACTAACTGGATTGAAATATCTGATATCTATATTGAAGATGCTGATTATGTGAAGATACAAAATATTACGTTAGGGTACGATTTCAAGAAATTATTTCCTTTAATGGCATTAAGTCAGGCTCGTCTTTTTGTGACAGCTCAGAATCTTTTTACTATTACGGGATATTCGGGTATGGATCCTGAAATTGGTACAAGTTCTAATGATACTGACTATCCATGGGCATCTGGTATTGATTTGGGCTTCTATCCAAGTCCAAGAACATTTTTAGTTGGCGTTAATCTGAAATTTTAAATTGAATGAGAATATGAAAAAAATAATATATATAGTAGTTTCTGTATTAATGTTTACTAGTTGTGATGATTATTTGGACACTAGTAATTATACAGAAAAAAATACAGCTAATTATCCTCAAACATTGGTTGATGCTCAGCAAGTAATAACTGGTATCTATAATAATCTGAATGTTGTTTGTGCGAATCCACAAAAATCATTCTTCTATGCTTCTGAACTTGCAGCTGATGATCGTTTAGGGGGTGGAGGCGACAATGATAATTTAATGCAGGCATTGGATTTACTAATGAACTATAATTCTAACATGTTGGAACAGTTCTGGAGTGATAGATATGTAGGTGTCTTTCGTGCGAATACAGCAATTGAAACTTTGGGAAATTGTACAGGATATGATAGTGACGACCAGAAAAATCAGATGATGGGTGAGTCTTATTTCCTTCGGGCATTTTATTATTATGAATTAGCGTCTTTATTCGGAAATGTTCCTTTGGTCATAACGACTGAAGCGGTAAACTTGCCTAAAGCTTCTGCAGCTGAAGAATGGGGACAAATTATTCAAGATTTAAAAACGGCTATTGAACTTATGCCTGCTAAAAAATACAATACAGGTTGGATAGAGGAAGGACATGTTGATAGATGGTGTGCGGAAGCTTTAATGGCAAGAGCTTTCTTGTTTTATACAGGATATTACCAAGTTGATGATATAGTTCTTCCAGACGGAACGACAAAGGTAACTAAGGATGATGTGATTGGATGGATTGATGATTGCGTTGAAAATTCTGGTTATTCTTTGGTGTCTGATTATCGTAATTTGTGGGCTTATACTAATCGCCTGACTGTTGATGATTATGATTATACTAAAGGGCAAGGATTGACATGGGTTGAAAATGATAATGGAATTAATTCTGAATCTATGTTTGAGATTAAGTTTTCTCAATTGGCTTCCTGGAGCACTACTATTGGTTATGCTAATGGTTATGCGCTTCACTTTGGCATGCGTGGTGGGCAGGACTATGGCAATACATTTCCGTTTGGTCAGGGGTGGGGTGCTGGTCCTGTAGCACCTAACTTGTGGGATGATTGGAAGACTGCTGAACCAAATGATATGCGCCGTGCTGCTTCTATATGCAATATACCAGACGAATTGCCTGACTATACAAAAGGTGGATGGGCTGATTTCGTGCAGGAGACGGATTACTATGAAAAGAAAATGTCTCCAATTACTTGCAAAAATTCAGCAAGTACATCTGGTTATCGTGCCACATTTGAATATGATATGTATTCTGGATTTTCATCAGACAACATGCAACTGAACAATATTCATGATATGGTTTTAATTCGTTTTGCAGATGTTCTTTTAATGCAATCCGAGTTAAAACAAGATATTACGGGTATTAATAAAGTACGTACTCGGGCAGGATTGGATCTTATTACCTCATATAGTGATGCCGCTTTACAAAATGAACGGCGCTGGGAACTTTGCTTTGAAGGCGTTCGCTGGAATGATATCCGTCGTTGGCACATTGCTGAAACAGCTTTGGCAGAACAGATTAATCAGCCTACATACCACGCAGGAATTCCTGATAAGAATGCCTCACAAGGTGTTGGTTATGTTACTCGGTATAAAGAAACTGGGGGCTTTTTTAAGATTCCTGAGAACCAAATATCATTATCTAATGGTGTTCTCATTCAGAATGATGGTTGGGATACATCTGATAGTAATTACACTTCTTGGACAGCAACCGGAAGATAAATAGATATTATTTAGAAAACAAAAACAGAAAAACATGAAAAATATATTTTATATATTTCTGGAGTTGATCCTTGTAGGCTTTTTCATGGCTTGCAATCCTATTACAGAGGATGGCAGCTCTGCTGAAATCATAACAGTAGACCAGTTTGAGGCGACAGTCACTCCTGTGCAATTGGATGGAAAAAACACCAATATGGTGCTATGTGAGACTTCCAGTCCTGTAACATGTCATTGGACAGATGGAGTAAAAACTTATGTTGGTAATTCGGTGGAAATGACATTGTTTGTTACCGGTCAGCAAACTATAACGGTAACAGCGATGAATCAAGATGGAAGTACTTTTACGAAAGACTATACTATAACTGTTGAAGATATGGCTTATGAGGTTGATCCCCAATATGGATATTTTTGTGGAACAGGAACAAAAGTTTGGACTTGGAAGAGCGAGAAATGTTTTGGTAATGGTAGCAATGCAGAGTCAGGGCCGGCATGGTGGGTGCTAAATCCTTCGGATGTTACAGATCAATGTACCGCTAAAGGGTTTACAGCAGATGGTTCAGGCGCTTATATGACTTTTACTTTGAAAGGATTAGAAATGACGAAAACTTCGGCTGATGGAACAAAAACATCTGGCACTTTTAGTTTTGATATGTCTACTAATACAGCGAATGGTTGGTCATATGGTATTGGCGTTTTAACATTGTCTAATACTAATATTTTGTGCGGGCATGATTTGAATGATGCAGACTACAGTGCTTGGAGTTCATATAATATTGTTAGTCTCGATGATGAAACAATGGTTTTAGGAGCTCAGGAATTTGATGGCGACGGCTGGTGGTATTGGGTATTCAAAGCGGAATAAATTCGTAATAGTTATATAAAATAACGAGATTGCATTTATTATCGTTCACTTTGTCTATGAAACTTATACTGTTATTCGCGTAACAAATATAAAAAACAGGTATGAATATTTGATGTTAACAAAGAAGGGCAAGTCATATGAGTTGCCTTTCTTTGTCTGATAACCAGTGTAAATCATAACTATTGTTTGAAATCAATGGAATGTTTAATTTGGAGATGGCATTTTAATATTGTCTCCTTTGCATTTCCTAGATTTATCTTTATAGTCAGAGAGAAGTAGAGCTTTTTTTAGTTTAAAAATTAAATTTATTTGTATCTTTGAATGCATGCTTTAATTAAAAGTACTATAATTAACATGATCTTTTATTTTTAATTTCGTTGTTCTCAACGAGATGTTGGCGTTTGTACTAGTTTCCTGAAATAAAATTACCTTATATTTGTCTGCATGAATTTTTCCTCTTAGATTTTATCTGGATTTTTCGGATAAGAGGAATTCACGGAAATATTTAAATAATACTGATTATGAAAGAAATATCTAGTGTTCATATAAATAGAGTTAATATTCTAATATCCTTTTTTCTGGGAATGAGTATCTTTCTTTTCTTTAATTTTTATTATCCTTTTCATGTGCAATACCAGGAGTTATTTCAAATGTTTCTGTACACATCGGACTATTTTATAGATAGGATATCGCACCCTGGTGGCTTGTCTGATTATTTAGGTAACTTTTTTATTCAATTTTATATTTATTCATGGGCTGGTGCGCTCATTCTTTCTTCTTTATTGGTCTTATTGCAAATAATGTTTGTTTGGATTGCAAATAGAATGAATAAAAACCCAGCCTGCTACCCTTTATCTTTATTACCGGCAATAGCTTATTGGATTTTGTTTTGTGATGAAAACTATATGTTATCGGGATTAATATCCTTGTTGTTAAATCTGTTTGCAGTGATTCTCAGCATAAAAATATCTATACGAAGCATCCGCTTGATATCTTGTTTTGTTGCTATTCCCATCCTTTACTTCTTTTCAGGTGGTTGTTTCTGGGTTTTTGTTATATTCGTTATTTTATTAGAGATTTATTATTGGCGAGAGCGAATGGATAGTCGTTGGTGGATGTTTGTGCTAACTTCCTTTTTATTGATTGTTTTTTCTCCCTTAATTGCGAAGTGTTTTTATCAATATCCGTTAGAACGCTTGTGGTGGGGCATTGGTTTTTATCGTTTTCCCACAATTCCACCTTATGGACATTTTTTTGTTTGCTTATTACTTATTCTTATACCTGTTTCTACTCGATTTTTCCCACTTCTGTCTTCAATGAAAAAATATACGCTAGCCATCATTTTACAACTGTTTTTGATTTTAATTACTGGCACTTATTTGATAAATACTGTAGCTAATTGGGATAAAGAAGAAGTGATGGGGTATATTCACTCTGTGCAAATGCAACAATGGGATCGGATATTGGTTATGGCAGACGAAAAAAATCCAACGTCTCCGATCTCTGTCTCTTGTTTAAATTTAGCTCTTGCAAAAAAAAGTGTATTAGCTGATAAAATGTTTAGTTATTATCAAAATGGAGTTGAAGGTCTATTGCCAACTTTCGAACGGGATTTTACTTCTCCACTTTCTACAGGTGAAATTTACTATCATTTAGGAATGATAAATACTGCTCAACGTTTTGTTTTTGAAGCAATGGAGGCCATTCCTGATTATCAGAAAAGTGCTTATTGCTTTAAACGTTTAGCAGAAACAAATATTATAAATGGTCAATACAAGGTTGCTGGTAAATATTTGAAGATGTTAAAACAAACCTTGTTCTATCGGAGTTGGGCTATGGAGGTTCTGGCTTTTTTAAATGATGAGGAGAAGATTAATAAGCACCCTGATTGGGGAGAGCTAAAGAGGATGCGGTTTAAACAAGATTTTCTTTTTAGCGCTAACGAAAGAGACGTTATGTTGGGTTTATTATTCCAAAATAATAAAAGCAATCGCATGGCTTTTGAATATCTGATAGCTTATACATTATTAGATAAAAATTTGGAGCACTTTTATCGATATTATCCATTAGGAAGATATTTAGGATATAATCATATTCCGAAAAGTTATCAGGAAGCTTTGTTGTTTATGTGGTGTCAGAATCATAATCCGCTCAGAGAAAGGACTCCTTGGTCTATCAATCCGAAGATAATAGAACGTTTGCAAGGCTATGCTCAGATTTGTATACAACAAAAGAATTCGGAGCCATTATTGAGGAATGATTTTGGTGATACATATTGGTACTATTTACATTTTAGAAAATAAGAAAAATGAAAAGAATGAATATAGCAAAATCATTTCTTGGGATCATCTTCTTGGTCTCTTGTGAACATGTAACTTCGCCTCTTTTTACAAATACGTATCCTTCTATTTATCCCGATTATGTGGGAGTCACAATTCCAGCGACCATTGCACCCTTAAATTTTACGATGTTGGGCGATGGCATTGAGTCAATAGATGTTGTTGTGAAAGCAAATAAGGGAGGTGAATTACATGAAAGTGGAATAGACTTTTCTTTTTCACCTAAAGAATGGAGAAAAATACTTGAGAGTAACAGGGGAGATAGCATTATGGTAACCGTTTGTGTGAAAAAAGAAAAAAAATGGATCCAATACCGTGACTTTCCTTTATATATAAGCAAAGATTCTATTGACTATGGTTTAGTTTATCGTCTGGTAGCACCAGGTTACGAAGTATATAGTAAGATGGGTATTTATCAACGTGAGTTGAGATCTTATACTCAAAAAACTCTATTTGAAAACACTCTGATCACAGGCTCTTGTGTAAATTGTCATTCTTTTAAGAAAGCAAGTCCTGACTATTCTAGTTTACATGTTCGTGGAGAAAAAGGCGCTACAATAATGACTATTAATGGGGTTCCTGAATTTCTGGATACAAGAACAGAAAGTACATTATCTAACTTTGTGTACCCTTATTGGCATCCTTCCGGAAAATATATTGCTTATTCTGTTAATAATACTCGCCAAGCATTCCATATGGGCAAGGATGAGCGTGTGGAGGTTATTGATATGGCTTCCGATATAATTGTTTATCAACCGAATACTAAACGCATATTGACTAATAGCCTTTTGGCAACTAAATCGTTTGAAACTTTTCCTGCCTTTTCTGCTGATGGTCGTACATTATTTTTTTGTTCGGCCGACCAGAAGGCGATTCCTGAAGAATATAAAGAAGTTAAATATAGCCTGTGTAGTATTGCTTTTGACCCTGAAAAAGGAACATTTGGTGATCACATAGATACATTGATCTCAACAAAATCGATGAATAAAAGTATTTCTTTTCCTCGTCCTTCTTATGATGGTAAATATCTAATGTTCACATTATCAGATTATGGGAATTTCCCGATTTGGCATAAAGAAGCTGATCTATGGTTGTTTAATTTGACGAATAAGAGTCTGAAAAGATTAGATGAAGTAAATAGTAATGATACAGAGAGTTATCATAGCTGGAGTAGTAATTCTCGCTGGTTTGTGTTTAGCAGTCGTAGAGACGGGGGCCTATATACTCGATTATATATTGCCTCTATTAACGAAGATGGATTTGTTGGTAAACCTTTTCTCTTACCTCAAAAAGAACCGCTAACCTATTATGACGAATCTGTTTATTCTTATAATGTGCCTGAATTTGTTTCCTCCCCTGTAAAGTGGAATCTTAGAGAAATGGAAAACGGCCTTACCTCTAATAAACGAACACATGTAACGATTCAAAAATGAAATATAAGTCTTATCTATTTTCTTCCTACAATGTTAATGTGGAAGTTTCTTTTTTGGGAACAACCGGTCATGCAATGGAATATCATCTTATGTTTCATGTTAAGGGGAAAAGTCTAAATTATGAAACGCAATTGCAAAATTTGCATTCTGCTTATAATGAATTGTTAAAAGATCGATTGATAGACGATGCAAAACCGGTTATGAAGCGTTACTTTCTTAGCGATATCGCTAATCAGGTTGAAAAGCTACAAGATGATTTGAAGTCGTTTCCGTCCTGCAGTACTTCTATTATTCAACAACCTCCCTTGGATGGTAGCAAGATCGCCTTATGGTGCTATCTAATAACGAATGCAAATCCAGCTTATGAACACTATTGGATGGCTGGTGCCGGAATAGCTTTAGGCAATTCAGAAGAACAAACTCATTTATTATTAAAAAACTATGAGACCGAGTTGCAGCGACGAGGATGTACTTTAGTTGAAAATTGTGTCCGAACTTGGTTTTTTGTGCAAAACATAGATGTGAACTATGCAGGAATGGTAAAAGCTCGTCGTGAGAACTTTATTGAACAAGGATTGACTGAGAATACTCATTATATAGCTAGCACAGGCATTGAGGGGCGTCATGCAAATTTTAATATTCATGTACTGCTAGATGCTTATGCTGTAAAAGGATTACAACCTAAACAAATGAAGTATCTTTATGCACCGAACCATTTGAGTGCCACAGCCGTGTATGGAGTCACTTTCGAAAGAGGTGTAAGTGTATTATATGGAGACAGGCGGCAGCTTTATATCAGTGGAACAGCTAGTATAGACAGCAATGGAGATGTGCTACACCTCGGAGATGTTGTTTTGCAGGCCCATCGAATGTGTGAGAACGTAGAGAAACTTCTGAAAGAAGGAAATGCCGGTTTTGAACATTTAGCGCAAATTATTATCTATCTGCGCGATGTGGCAGATTATTCTGTAATTAAGCTTATGCTTGAAAAACGCTTTCCTCGGGTTCCTAAACAATTTCTACTAGCACCAGTTTGTCGCTCCACTTGGCTGATAGAAATGGAATGTATTGCCGTAAAGGTTGAAAGAAATATAGACTTTAAATTTTTCTGAGATGAAGCAACTCGTCTTTTTTCTTTATGTATTGATACTAATTTGCTTGGGAACAGCCACTTTCATAGAAAAATTATATGGTACTAAGATAGTGAATGATATTATCTATGACTCTCCATGGTTTATCTTCTTTTGGTTCTCTCTTGCTCTATCTTCTTTTATATACCTTTTTATTAGGAAAATACATAAACGTAAAGCTGTTTTTTTGTTGCACTTTTCTTTTGGAATTATTCTTTTTGGAGCTTTTATTACGCACTTTTCGGGCCACCAAGGAATGATTCATTTGCGGCAGGGAGAAACTAGCTCTTTTTTTATTGATATTGATAGCCACGAAAAGGTCACTTTCCCTTTTACTCTTAGACTTAAAACTCTCCGAGTTGTTTACTATCCTGGGACAGATACACCTTCTGATTATATCAGTTCAGTATATGCGATGGGGGATACAAGAGTAAGTGGAGACATATCTATGAATAAGATATTTTCTTACTATGGATATCGTTTTTATCAAAATTCTTTTGATGAAGATTGTGGTGGAGGTTGGTTCTCTGTAAATTATGATCCATGGGGAATTCTTATTTCTTATGCTGGATATATACTGCTTCTTGTTGCCATCTTTTGTGTCTTGATTGCACCTGATGGAGGTTTCAGGAAACTTTTATCTCATCCATTGTTTAAACAGATAGGTGTGTGTGTGCTTTTTTTATGGCCTTTGGATGTTGTCGAAGCTCAAAATGTTCTCAGCCGACAGCAAGCAGAAGCTTATGGTACTAAACAGATTATTTATAATGGCCGGTTGGCCCCATTTAATACTCTTGCACGGGATTTTGTCATGAAACTTACGGAAAAAAAGGATTATAAACGATTCACTCCCGAACAAATACTTACCGGATGGATGTTGTATTTTGATAAGTGGCAAAATGAACCTATGATTCGTATTAAGAGCCAAGAGTTACGACATCTGCTTGGAGTTGGAGAATATGCTCGTTACAAGGACTTTTATACTGATAAAGAGGATTATAGATTACAGACATATTGGAATAAACTTCATCAGAATAGTAAGCAAAGCTCCTTAATTAAAGCTATTACAGAAGTCGATGAAAAGGTTGCGATTATTAATATGTTGAAGGCAGGAATGTTGGTTAAGTTTATTCCAGAGGGTGTACGGCCTCTGTCTAACCTCAAAATACAGATTGAGATCCTTTATAATAAAATCCCTTTTTCTACTTTACTTTATCCCATAAATCTTACGCTTGGATCTATTCTCTTTCTTTTTTTTTGCATGCAAGGGAGGCGTTTCTTTTTTCTTCAAAAAGTGTTCTATATTGCAAAATGGATACTTCTTTGTTCTTTTCTTTTTCATACTTTAGGCCTTTGTCTGCGTACATATATTGCAGGCCATTTTCCGTTAAGTAATGGCTATGAAACGATGCAGTTTATAGCTTGGTGCGCCATGTTGGTCGCACTTCTGCTTTGCCGTCGTTTCTCATTTACTATTATCTTTGGCTTTCTTTTTTCAGGTCTTACGTTGCTGGTAGCCAGTTTGGTGCAAATGACCCCTCAAATAACTCCTCTCATGCCAGTGCTTTTATCTCCACTTCTTAGCCTGCATGTATCACTTCTCATGGTGTCTTATTCTCTCTTTGGTTTTTTGTTTCTCAATGGCATAACTGTGCTATTTATGCAGTGGAGCTACAGAAAAAAAATGCATCTGGAAAGAGACGAACAAATTGAGCGATTAACATTGTTTAGTCGTATGTTGCTTTATCTTGCAGTTTTTTTCTTGGGTATAGGCATCTTTGTGGGTGCTGTATGGGCTAATTTGTCATGGGGACGTTATTGGGCATGGGATCCGAAAGAGGTTTGGGCACTCATAACTTTTATGACTTATAGTATCGCTTTTCATATACAAAGCTTTAAATCATTCGAGAAAACGATGTATTTTCATTGGTTTTTAATATTAGCTTTTTCTACTGTATTAATGACTTATTTTGGTGTAAATTACTTTTTGGGAGGAATGCACAGTTATGCCAATAATTAAAGTATAGTAGAGATGGTTAAGTGCTGCTTGTTTTTTGTTGTGGGCTTTTATATGGCTTAATTTTAGAGAAAACGAATATAGTGCTTGATACTTTTATCTTCTTCGAAGTCGGAGAATACTATCTTTGGATAAAATTGTACTTGTTTGACTAACTTGGCAACCTTACATTTGTATCTGTGTAATATCAACCGTATTGAAATAGATTATAAACCATGAAAAACCTTTTAGTTGCAATGGCAATGACACTCACGGTGGGCTCCGGTTCTGCCGATAAAAAAGAAACTTATAAAGATCCTTCTGCTCCGGTGAAAGATCGGGTGGAAGATCTATTGGGTCGCATGACTCTTGAAGAAAAGGTCGGTCAAATGAACCAGTTTGTTGGCATTGAGCATATCAAAGCAAATAGTGCTGTAATGACGGCAGATCAACTGAAGAATAATACGGCTAATGCTTTCTATCCGGGTGTTACGGATAAAGATGTTGAGAAGTGGACTACACAGGGTCTGATTGGTTCTTTCCTGCATGTGTTAACTCTCAAAGAGGCCAATTATCTCCAATCATTGGCGATGAAAAGTCGTCTTCAAATCCCAATTATTTTTGGTATTGATGCCATTCATGGCAATGCGAATGCACCGGATAACACGGTTTACCCCACTAATATAGGTTTAGCTTGTTCTTTTGATACCTTGATGGCCTACAAAATAGCCAGAGAGACGGCAAAGGAGATGCGTGCGATGAATATGCATTGGACGTTTAATCCCAATGTGGAGGTTGCCCGTGATGCCCGTTGGGGTAGAGTGGGGGAAACTTATGGGGAAGATCCGTATTTGGTTACTCTTATGGGAGTGCAGTCAGTTAAGGGCTATCAGGGCCAGTTGAATGACAAAGAGGACGTTCTAGCTTGTATTAAGCATTTTGTTGGAGGCAGTGAACCGATCAACGGTACAAATGGATCGCCTGCCGATTTGTCTGAACGGACTTTGCGCGAAGTTTTCTTTCCGCCGTTTAAAGCAGGAGTAGAAGCAGGAGCTATGTCACTGATGACTGCTCATAACGAACTCAATGGTATACCTTGCCATAGTAATGAATGGTTGATGCAGGATGTATTGCGTGGAGAATGGAAGTTTCCGGGCTTCGTAGTAAGTGATTGGATGGATATAGAGCATATTCATGATTTACATGCTACGGCTGAAAACACGAAAGAAGCATTTTTTCAATCTATCATGGCTGGTATGGATATGCACATGCATGGTATTCATTGGAATGAGATGGTCGTTGAACTGGTCAAAGAAGGACGCATCCCTGAATCTCGCATTGATGAATCTGTTCGTCGCATTTTGGATATAAAGTTTCGTTTGGGTCTGTTTGAGCAACCTTTAGCCAATGAAGCTCAAAGCATGAAGATTCGTCTGTGCGACGAACATCGTAAAACAGCATTGGATGCTGCACGTACTAGCATTGTGTTGCTTAAAAATGACGGATTGCTTCCTTTGGATGCAAAGAAATATAAAAAAGTTTTGGTAACGGGGATTAATGCCAATGATATGAATATCTTGGGTGATTGGTCTGCTGTTCAGAAAGATGAAAACGTAACGACTATACTCGAAGGGTTGCAACAAGTGGCTCCTGATACCAAATTCGACTTTGTAGATCAAGGATGGGACCCCCGCAATATGGACCCCAAGAAGGTAGCCGAGGCTGTAGATCATGCGAAAGAAGCTGATCTTAATATTGTGGTGGCGGGTGAGTATATGATGCGCTTTCGTTGGACAGATCGTACAGATGGTGAAGATACGGATCGCTCGGATTTAGATCTTGTCGGCTTGCAAAACGAACTTATTCAGAAGATTTCCGCTTCAGGAAAGCCAACAATATTGATTTTAGTTAACGGACGTCCTCTTGGCGTAGAATGGGCTGCGGAACATCTTCCGGCTGTTGTAGAAGCATGGGCACCTGGGATGCTCGGTGGTCAGGCAGTTGCCGAAATACTTTATGGTAAAGTGAATCCTTCTGCCAAACTGGCAATAACCATTCCTCGTAGTGTGGGACAGTTGCAAATGATCTATAATCATAAACCCTCTCAATATTTTCATCCATATGTAGTGAAACCCAGCACACCGCTTTGGCCGTTTGGTTATGGTCTTTCTTACACCACTTACGGGTACACTGATCTGAAACTATTCGCCAAAGAAATAGCTAAAGATGGTAATATACAAGCAAGCGTAAAAGTAACCAATACAGGTAGTAGGGATGGCGTTGAAATTGTACAACTCTATTTGCGCGATACTTATAGTAGCGTTACTCGTCCGGTGAAAGAACTGAAAGATTTTGCTCGCGTATCTCTGAAGGCAGGCGAAAGTAAGGTTGTTGATTTCACAATTACTCCTGATAAACTGGGTTTTTATGATAAGAAAATGAATTGGATTGTGGAACCAGGTGAATTTAGCGTGATGATTGGTGCCTCTTCTGCCGATGAGGACTTGCTCAAAGATACATTTATAGTAAAGTGAGAGAAGATGAAGAAAGTTATAATATTTGGCTTACTACTTGCCACCGGTATGATTTCATTAGATAGCCTTGCTACTAATGTCGTTGCTGGATCTTTAGTTGATTCATTGCGAACACCTGAAACGCAACATCTGCTTACTAATCTGAAAAAGATAGCCGCTCAGGGCTTTATGTTCGGGCATCATGATGATCCTGTTTATGGTATTGGATGGGAAGGCGACGAAGGGCGTAGTGATGTGAAAAGTGTTTGTGGAGACTATCCGGCAGTAATGTCTTTTGATCTAGGTCGGATAGAACTAGGTGGAGATAAAAATCTGGATAAGGTTTCGTTCGAGAAAATACGCCAAGAGATCGTTGCTCAATACAATCGTGGTGGCATGAGTTCGCTCAGTTGGCATGTGGATAACCCTCTTACCGGTAAGGACTCTTGGGATGTAAGTGATACCACGGTAGTGGCTTCTATTCTTCCAGGAGGAACAAATCATGGAAAGTTTCTGGGTTGGCTGGATGCGGTAGCTGACTTTATGAATTCTATTGAAACAGAAAATGGTGTGAAAGTTCCCGTGCTTTTCCGTCCTTGGCACGAACATACAGGAAGTTGGTTCTGGTGGGGAGCAAAGCTTTGCACGCCCTCGCAATATAAAGCGTTGTGGAAGATGACCTATAATCGCATGCAAGAGAAAGGTGTGAACAATCTGTTATATGCATATTCTCCCGGAACAGATCCGCAGAATGATGCAGAGTATTTGGAACGCTATCCGGGAGATGATATAATTGATCTGCTTGGATTTGACTGTTATCAGTTCGACAAACAAAAATACATGGACGAACTGGATCGGTCTCTCACCATCTTGACAGAGGTCGGCAAGATACATGATAAACCTATAGCCGTCACAGAAACAGGCTTTGAAACGATTCCGGATGCTACTTGGTGGACGGAAACCCTTTTTCCTGTAATTAGTCGCTATCCGATATGTTATGTATTGGTGTGGCGCAATGCTCGTGAGAAACCAAATCATTACTATGCACCCTATCCGGGGCAAGTGTCTGCTTTCGATTTTGTGAAATTCTACGAGAAACCTCAGACCTTGTTTGTGAAAGATGTGATTCATTTGTATGACTAACCCAATTAATTAAATAACGATAAAAGCAATCAATTATGAGTCAGTTTAATGATAATATGACTAAACTACTAGCCGAACACGAGGCTTTCCTGTCTCGGAAGAATGAGCCTTCAGGAAAGGGAAACGGAGTGGTTACCCGATATGAGTATCCCGTGCTTACTTCTGAGCATACTCCTGTATTCTGGAGATATGATTTGAATGAAAAGACAAATCCATACTTGTTGGAGCGCATTGGAATGAATGCCACGATGAATGCCGGTGCTATAAAATGGAAGGAAAAGTATCTGTTGATGGTGCGTGTGGAAGGTTCCGATCGTAAATCATTTTTTGCTGTTGCCGAAAGTCCTAATGGAATAGATAATTTCCGCTTTTGGGATTACCCCGTAACGATGCCGGAAGATGCGATTCCAGCTACTAACATTTATGATATGCGTCTTACCGCACACGAAGACGGTTGGCTTTATGGTATCTTCTGTGCCGAACGTCATGACGATAATGCTCCGGCCGGTGATCTTTCATCTGCTACAGCTACTGCTGCTATTGCTCGTACCAAAGACCTTATAAACTGGGAGCGTCTACCGGACTTGAAAGCAAAGAGTCAGCAACGTAATGTGGTTTTGCATCCCGAATTTGTGAACGGTAAGTACGCTCTTTATACTCGTCCCCAAGATGGCTTTATCGATACCGGTAGTGGTGGAGGCATCGGCTGGGCATTGATTGATGATATCACTCATGCAGAGGTAAAAGAAGAAGTTATTATTGACCGTCGCTATTATCACACGATTAAAGAAGTGAAGAATGGTGAAGGCCCTCATCCTATCAAAACCTCTAAAGGCTGGTTACACTTGGCACACGGAGTGCGAGGATGTGCTGCAGGCTTGCGCTACGTACTCTACATGTATATGACTTCTCTTGAAGATCCGACTAAAGTGATTGCTTCTCCGGCTGGTTATCTATTGGCTCCACAAGGGGAAGAACGTATTGGCGATGTTTCTAATGTACTCTTCACTAATGGTTGGATAGCCGATGAAGACGGGAAAGTTTTTATCTACTATGCCTCTTCGGATACCCGTATGCATGTGGCTACCTCTACCATCGATAAATTGGTTGACTACTGCATGAATACTCCTGAAGACAAATTGCGTTCTGCTGCTTCGGTGGAGATACTGAAGAAGATGATAGAGAATAATTTAACTCTTACTCCACAATTAGCAAACAAAAAATAGTAGATTCGTATCATATAAATAGACTATGAATAAGACAATCAATGCAAATTCGGTTTCTGCAGGCAAAGAACGAGTTACCCTAAAAGAGAAAATAGGGTATGGCTTTGGAGATATGGCATCCTCCATGTTTTGGAAACTCTTCGGCTCTTATCTGATGATTTTCTATACCGATGTGTTTGGACTTCCGGCGGCTGTTGTGGGTACCATGTTTCTTATCACACGTGTTTGGGATTCAGCTTTCGACCCTATCGTAGGCATTGTAGCCGATAGAACTCATACCCGTTGGGGAAAGTTCCGCCCGTATTTGCTTTATCTGGCACTACCTTTTGCACTGATTGGCATTCTGACGTTTACTACTCCTTCGCTTAGCGATACCGGGAAACTTATTTATGCTTACGTCACTTACTCACTGATGATGATGGTTTACTCTGCCATTAATGTTCCTTATGCATCTTTACTGGGAGTAATGAGTTCTGATACGAAAACACGTAATATTCTTTCTACCTATCGCATGACATTTGCTTATATCGGCAGTTTCATCGCCTTGTTGCTGTTTATGCCTATGGCCAATTATTTCTCCGGAGGAAGTACTGCACTTGTCGATGAACAGCGAGGATGGATGATGGCTGTTATTGTGATAGCGGTGATGTGTGCCGTGTTGTTCTACTTCTGCTTTGCCTTTACCAGAGAACGGGTGAAGCCGATAAAAGAGAAACAGAGTCCTTTAAAGGAAGATGTACGTAACCTTCTGGGCAACAAACCTTGGTGGATATTGTTGGGTGCCGGAGTAGCGGCACTTGTATTTAACTCGATTCGTGATGGAGCAACGGTTTATTATTTTAAATATTTTGTAGTTGAGGCCGATTACGCAACGGTTTCTTTTTTTGGAGTATCCTTTGTGCTCAGCGGACTCTATCTGGCAGTGGGACAAGCGGCCAATATAGTTGGCGTTATTCTCGCTGCACCTATCAGTAACCGCATTGGCAAGAAGCTAACCTATATGGGAGCTATGTCCATCGCTACTGTGCTGAGCGTCATTTTCTATTGGTTTGGTAGAGGAGATCTGGTGTTGATTTTTGTCTTTCAGATATTTATCAGCATCTGTGCGGGTAGCATCTTTCCGTTATTATGGTCCATGTATGCCGATTGTGCCGATTATTCAGAATTGAAAACAGGCAATCGTGCCACCGGCCTTATTTTCTCTTCCTCTTCCATGAGCCAGAAGTTCGGTTGGGCCATTGGTAGTGCGCTTACCGGTTGGTTGCTAGCCTACTTTGGATTTAAGGCAAATGTGGTGCAGAGCGAAGAAGCGATTCATGGCATCAAGATGTTTCTTAGCTTCCTCCCGGCCGTAGGAACCGTCCTTTCTGTAATCTTCATTAGCATGTATCCGTTGAGCGAAAAGAAAATGAAAGTGATCACCTCAGAACTCGAGGCAAAAAGAAAATAAAGATGAAACAAATAGTATCTGTACTTGCCTCTGAAATGGAAGAAGTACTTACCGACAACATTCTTCCTTATTGGATGAACAAGATGGTAGATAAGGTGAATGGAGGCTTTTATGGCCGTATTACCGGAGCAGAGCAATTGATGCCGGAAGCGGAAAAGGGAGCTATTCTTAATGCTCGTATGTTGTGGACGTATTCAGCAGCTTATCGCCTTTTGAAGCGAGAAGAATATCTGGAGATGGCAACGCGAGCTAAACGAATGATTATTGATTCCTTTTATGATAAAGAGTTTGGAGGAATTTACTGGTCTCTCAACTATAAGGGGGAACCATTGGATACTAAAAAACAGATTTATGCCATTGGCTTTGCTATTTATGGTCTGAGCGAATATTATCGTGCCACGTCGGATGCTGAGGCACTTACCTATGCCATTCATCTGTTTGAAAGTATAGAGGCGCATAGCTTTGATGCAGATAAGAATGGCTATTGCGAAGCGCTAACTCGCGAGTGGGGTGAGATGGCCGATATGCGTCTGAGCGATAAAGATGCCAACGAGCGTAAGACGATGAATACACATTTGCATATTCTGGAACCTTACACCAACCTTTATCGGGTTTGGAAAGACAAGCGATTGGAAAAGCAACTGCGAAATCTTATCTCTCTTTTTGCCGATAAGATACTCAATAAAGACAATTATCATCTACAACTATTCTTCAATGATAATTGGGAAAACAAATATAATATCATCTCTTACGGGCACGATATTGAAGCCTCTTGGCTCATTCACGAAGCAACGCTCGAATTGGGCGACAAAGCACTACTTGCTACGGTTGAGCCTCTTGTGCGGCAGATAGCTCGTGCAGCAACCGAAGGGTTTATACCGGGTGCGGGAATGATCTATGAAAGAAATCTCGATAATGCTCTTCTTGATGCCGATCGTCACTGGTGGGTGCAAGCTGAAACAGTCATTGGCTACCTGAACCTCTATCAACACTTTGGTGATGAAGAGGCTCTAAGTAAAGCCGTCGATTGTTGGACCTTTATCAAATCTCACTTGATAGATCGTGAAAATGGTGAATGGTTTTGGAGTATTCGTGCCGATGGTACAGTGAATCGTGAAGATGACAAAGCCGGCTTTTGGAAATGCCCCTACCATAACGGGCGCATGTGTCTAGAAGTGATAGAAAGATTTTCATAAAGAAAGCTACATACGTTGTCTTTCTTCAGAAGAAGCAGATTCCCCCTTATATTTACTTCGTGTAGCATTGAATCTGTATCGAACTGAGAATTGAAACGAACGGGTATCCATATCTTTATCAATCATTGATGTGACAGGATATATATCCATCACGCCTTTTCGTTTCTCTGTACCCAAAATGTCCGTTCCACGCATGTTCAATACGAGTTTACCATCCATGATCGTTTTGGTTACTCGCATATCCATTCTGAAGCTGTTATACGTATAAGTCAGATCCGAATGCCCTTTTGAATTTCCTCGAAGGTCTATCATTGCCGTAAATCCTGCGGGTAACCGAAAAGTGTTCTGTAAGCTGTAACTCAAATAAGGTTTTTGGTATTTCTGCTTCACAATCTCTCCGTAGCTGACATAATCTTTCTCTACGCCGATGCCTGCCACAGGTTCCCATAAGCCCCAATGCGGAGAGTAGTAACCGAAGACCGATAGATTTCGTTCATCCAAATTTTCAGGTCGGAGCATGGTAATGTTCGTATCTTCATACTGCCCCGGCAATAGCAACGATAAGTTATTGTAAATCTTGTAAGCCGCCATAAACTTCATCTTGCCCCACAGCAACGAATAGGTGATATCATCTATCTTAGTCGGCTGCAAATAGGGATTACCCGCCTCATAAGTATAAGAGTTGTCATACTGAATGCTGTTTCTAAGTTGGTAATAACTGGGACGTCTGATTGTTGAACGATACCCCAACATCATTTGTATTTTCTCATCACGATAACTTACTAAAGCATTGGGAAAGAAATCCGTATAAGTACGACTCTGTCCCTCTATTTTATCCCCATTTTCGAAATAATCGAAGCCCGTATCTTCAAATCGTAATCCTGCACCCACCGTCCATCTCCCAATGGTATTTGAATAAGCCAAAAAGGCAGCAAACATTTTCTGTTTGGACAAATTAGTATTCGAAGTCAGGTTTTCCGCCCCCTCATTGTCTATGACAATATAATTCTGTTCATTTGTCGTATGACTAAACTCCGTTCCATATTTTAGTTCTCCTTTCCATAAAGGCGTGATAAGCGTAAGTTTACCGGCATAAAGATGATAATCTTGTAGAGACTGTGTCTTTACTTTTTCACCTGTTTCCCTACCCGACCATGAATCCTGATAGGTGTTACTGTTTCCTTTGGCATAGTCAAAATCAAGCTGAGCCTTCAACCAGTGAGATAAATCGCCCACGTAATAAGCATTCAAAAGGTGAGAGCTTCTATCAATGTCCATCAGAGCAGTTGTAGGAAATTCCTCAGAAAGCGTATTGTCAAGACGCACTTGGCTCTGCATCTCCATATCCAGTTTCGCATAGGGAGTGCCGTCGTACGTATATTTGGCACCCGCCGAATGGTGTTCGTTAAACTCATAGTTAAATCCGGTTTCCACATAATGCTCTCTCGTATGATGCCTTTCTTTATCCTTGCTATATACATCCGTGGTTTCGTGATCGGCTATCAACGTATTTCCGAATGTATTTTTCATTTTTCTTTGATTATCACTATATCCGTAATTGGCAAAGACATCAAGTTTATTTTTCCGATAATTCAAGTCTACGCTCTCATCAGCAGAAAATCGTCTGGCAACACTCATCCAGCTGAATATTTCCCCGCTAAATCCCTCACCCGAAGGGCGTACAGCTTCAATGCGGATCACAGCACTGACTGTTGCATCATATTCCGGTCCCGGGTTGGTAATCACAGTCACTTTCTTTATGTTACCAGACCCCAGCCTTTGTAATTCGTTCTCATCCCTCACAAGTCGATTATTGATATAAATGAGCGGCTTCCCTTTGCCGAGGACAGTGAATGCATCACCGTCTTTTACAACAAAAGGGAGTTTCTCCAATACATCATTGGCCGTACCAATATTCTTCAACGGACTGCTTGCCACGTCCATGGCAATCCCTCCGTTCTCCATTTTAAAATGATTCCGTACACCTTTTACAACCACCTCTCCAAGCATTTTTGCGTCCTGCACAAGTGTAATCTGGTTGACTCCATTTCTTACGATAACCGTGTCTTTGCTCAGATATCCCAGATAACTGATATGAACGGTCTCTTTTTGTTCCTTCGATGTTAGTGTAAAATTACCCTCCATATCCGTCACAGTCCCCACAAATGTTGCCGAAGAATCCTTATCTACGACTACGATATTGGCAAAAGTCAAAGGCTCAGAAGTTACTCCGTCAATGACTTTGCCTTTAATTTGCTGTGCTTCGGCAGAAAAGATCGATAGGACTAAAAAAAGTACAAATGCTGCATAGTGTTTCATTTTTGTATGTTTTATGTGTTTATATTTATTGTATTTGAAGCAAACTAGAGATCGAACCGAAGCATAACTATATTATCTTTATGCCAACTGACGAAAAAAGTTTCTTTAATATTGGCATATCATAAAGGATAACTTTCCCTTTGTGAATGGTACCAACTATAAGTTTTTCTTGCAAAGTATTCTTCTCAAAATTGATCTTAACCTTATGCCTATTTTTATTAGGGGAGAGAGAACTTATTTGTTCCACTATTCCTTCGATTGCTATGTCTTTATCTAAAGTCATGAGTATTTTATTACCTTCTTTTATTTTATAATAATCTTCTGCTGAGATTTCTGCAATTCCATAACAGGTATGATTTTTAGGAATAATAGCACATAGCAGTTCTCCTTTGTTAATTTGTTCTTCATTGTTTATATTCATTAAAACATCTCCTTTGATTGGGCTTATTATCTTTTCAATAAAGTCTTCATTAATAATGTGCCCGATGATTGAATCTGCATTTATTGATGTGGGTACGGAATCTGATACAAAAAATCCGTTTACAGTGGCATGGACAAAACAGGCTTTAGGTGAAGTTTCAACTTTTATCTGTATCGGTATAATTTCTCTATAAGGAACAAATACAGAAATAGTAAGCATAACTACTAAAACAACACAAATAATCAGAGTTCCATTGCGAATTAACACAGAAGGTACTTGCCCGATAATGTTTCGGACTTTCTCACTTCGAAGTTCGGTTGATTTATTTTTCTTTTCCATAATTAATTCCCCAGTTCTAATTGATTTTTCACCAAATCATAATATTTCCCTCGCTTTTGTGTCAATTCTTCGTGCGAACCGACTTCTGCTATAGAGCCTTCATCCAGTACTACAATTTGATCTGCATTCTTTACCGTGCTTAACCTATGCGCAATTACAACAACTGTCTTATCTTTATAAAACCCTTCAAGGTTTTCCACAATCATTCTTTCGTTCTTTGCATCTAAAGCATTGGTCGCTTCATCGAAAAAAACAAAAGTGGGGTTTTTGTATACTACCCGTGCGATCAGGATACGCTGTCTCTGTCCCTGACTGACTCCCTGACCGTCCTGACCGATTTTTGTATTATATCCCAAAGGCAAGGCTTCAATATAATCTCCAATATTAGCGATATGGGCAGCATAACGCAACCTTTCTATGTCTATTTCATCGTCCGAAATTGCAATATTACGTGCGATGGTATCGGAAAATAGGTAACCGTCTTGCATGACCGCGCCACAAGTCATACGCCACCAAGTGAGGTTCATTTCTTCAAATTTGATAGAGCCGATATTGATCTTTCCTTCGTTGGGCGCATAATAGCCCAGTAACAATTTTAGCAGTGTGGTTTTCCCGCTACCGCTGGCTCCGACAATAGCTGTCACTTTGTTCTGAGGAATGTGAAGGTTGATGTTATTGAGTACATAATGAGGAAGTGCCCCGTCATATTTGAAACAAAGATTCTCTATGTTGATGGAACAATCTAAAGGCAGGCTATTGATCGATCGGTTTTTATTCTCTTCGTTATCCAATGTATGAATTTCGTTCATTCTTTCAAGGCTGATACTGACATCCTGCCATTGGTAGATAAAATTCATAATCTGTTCAACAGGAGAATTCAATTGTCCGATTATATATTGAATAGCAAGCATCATTCCCAATGTCAGATGCCCATTGATCACAGCCGTTGCAGCTAGTACTGTGACCAAGATGTTTTTTAGTTCATTTATGAAAATACCTCCAGCTTCCTGTGTTTGTTTTAAATTTAGCGACTGTATATTAACATCAAATAGATCGGCTTGTACGTCTTCCCATTCCCAACGTTTGTGTTGTTCACATCCTTGCAATTTAATTTCCTGCATACCTGTTATCAACTGGTACACTACGTTCCGGTTAATTCCTTCCCGCTCAAAGATTTTGTAATCCAGCATCCTCCGTTTTCTCAGAAATATCATGATCCATATACCGTATAGGGTACTTCCGGCAAGAAATACCATAAATATAGGTACATTATATACGAATAACACAATGGAGAAGATTATGAAAGTGAAAGCAGAGAAAAGCACATTGATAGTTTGGTTTGTAAGAAAGTTCTCAATACGTCGATGGTCTTCAATACGTTGTAATAGGTCACCCGTAAGTTTAGTATCGAAAAACTTCATGGGGAGCTTCATTAATTTAATGAAAAAATCCGAAATAAGCGAAACGTTGATACGCATACTAATATGCAACAGCATCTTGCGACGGATAAAATCAATGGCGGTACGGCTGAAGAGAAGCATCATCTGGGCAATAAGTACCAGCCAGATAAAATGGATATCTTTACCCTGAATACCTGTATCAACGACAGCTTGTGTTAGAAAAGGAAAAATAAGTTGGAGAATGCTTCCGATAAATAATCCCAGAATTAATTGCCCGAAAAAGCGTTTATATTTTAGCAAGTATTTTCCTAAAAAACGGAAACGCTTTTCAGAAAGAACATGATCGTTTTCCTGCTCGTAGAAAAGATGAGTGGGTTCCAAAAGCAGAATAATGCCTTTTTCTTCGCCATTAGTTCTTGTACTTGACCAATGGTCGCAGAACTCTTCTTTAGAATAGATTAGTAAGCCTTTTCCCGGATCGGCAATATGGATGATATATTTGCCACGTTTCTTTTTAATACCATATAGCACTACAAAATGTTCCTGATTCCAGTGGACAATATAGGGAAAAGCCGCTTTTTCAGCCAGCTTATCGAATGTTGTTCTACCGGCAATAGTATGAAGCCCGATAATTTCGGCTGCTTTACTGATTCCCAGTAATGATACACCATCACGACCGATAAAAGATTTGTCACGCAGATATTCGAGCGTATAATCTTTTCCGTAGTGCTTTGCAATCATCCAGAGACAGGCTGGACCACAGTCCATTGCATCAGGTTGTTTTATAAAGGGGAATATCATGTTTATAAATTAAAATCTGAAAAATACGCTTGCTAGAAAATTTCGCGGGCGTATTTCGTACTCTTTACTCATGTTTGTTAAGCCGTCGTATACAGAATATCTATATTTATTCTGGTTGAATATATTCTTCACGGAAAGATTCAATTCCCACCCACTTGCAAAACTATACGTAAACTCTGCGTCGGTAAGTAAAAGATGCTTGGATACGTTATCTGACAGTTTGTTGTAGTAGTGTTCTCCGATGAGTTGTATATAATATTTTTTGTCTGGAGTGAAATTGCAAGATAATGTTTGAGAGATACTCTCTGTTGACGATTTTGTTTCTGTATTTTTCACCTTCAACCAGTTCTTCTCATAATTGAATTCGTAAGACAAGTTGAACCATGTAGCAATTTTTGAATTTATTTTGGGCGTGATATTCCATGTGTTAGAAGAATAAGGCGTTTCAATGCTGTTCTGAAATATAGAACCGCTATATGTCATATAAGAAGAACGTAGCGACACCATACCTTGAATAATATCCAAACCCTTATTGATATTGCCGTTCAACATCCATACATCGGAAGAATTATTCTGAGGGATAAATGTGTTTAGAATAAATTCATCTAAAAAAGAACGATTAGAGACACGTTTGGCACTGCTCCATGAACGGATTACGCTAGCGTTGGCAAATAGTGCATCCAAAGGCCTTTTATAAGCGATATTCAGGCTTAGTGATTTTTGATTTCCGGTTTTATAATTTATAAATCCGCGGGATAGGTTCCGATAGTTTTGCAGTAACAATCCGTTGTAAAATTGTTGCTCTTCCACCGGGCTTTGTGCCAATCTTCCGGAAATGGAAGATGATAGACGGGACGTAAAATGATAGCGTATGTACAGCTGTGGCGACAGTAGGAATTTGGAGGCTGATTCTTTTGCTTCCGTAATCTTATCGTGATAATGGTACGGGGCAAATGAAACCGGCATATCGAATTTGGCTTCAAATCCATTCTTTTTGTATTCCAATTCTGGTGCTACATATAAATTGATGTAATTCATAGATAAATTATTGTCCAGTTGTCCGAGGGTATCGGATACTCCAGTCAATTCACTTTCCATTGAACGGATTACGCCAATAATTCCCATTTTCATAGCTATGGTTACAGGCTTCACATAAAAGGCCATTGATGTATTGGTATTTGTATAAAATGCAGAAGAGTGAACGTCTTGTACTTGTTTCTGATTTTCTCTTGTGACGTTTAGATGTTGTGGCTTGACCTGATACAGGTTAAAAGAGTTTAGAGTATACGTTTTATTTCCAAAACGTTTAAGTATCTCCAGGTCATTGGAGAATTGGCGATGCGGAACGGATGCTGATTGACTGTTGGGATAGGCTCCGGTAATATCCATCTCTATATCATCCCAAAGGAGATCTGCATTCAGTTTGTTTTTGAAATAGTAGGTGGGCGTGTTTGCTGTCAACACAACATCTGCAGATAAGCAATTCTGTTTCGAAATGGCCGATTCACCTATATCCGTCACTATTGTCGAATCCTTCAGATAGTAACTAGTCCTCGAAAAATTGTCGGAGTTCAGCCTGTTGTTCGTATAGGAAATTTGGGAAGTCAGGTCGAAGTTTTTGCTAAGAGACCAAAGATTATTGGTGCTGACCATGTGAGACTTATTAAAACGTGCCCGCTTGGCATCTATGTCCGTGAGGTAATCAGGACGGACATTAATGTAATTATTCAAACGATAATTCTTTGAGAATTGATTAATGATTTCTTCAATAGAAAAAGATTGTGTTTCTTGAGTGACATCTGTCCCGGTATTATTAGTTTTATAAGTATTCAATGTTTGTGTTTTGGATGTGAAACGCATCACGAACAACTCCGCATTCCATAGAAAGGGTTCAAAGCCTGCACCGACTTTGACTGTTCCTACCCAACGTGCTTTGGCATCCTCTTTCAATCGGATATTAATGGCCGGATTTTGTGAGAATGAAATATCTTCCAAGGCTTTTATCGGTTGATGGTTTTCCATCACTTCGACACTTCCCACATCTTGTTGATGTACGTTGTTGGTCGCCAGTCCGTATCGGCCGCCAAGTAAATCTCGCCCTTCTATATAAAATTTATTAATTGCTACGCCGTTATACTTTATCGCCCCGCTTTTTTCTATCTCAATACCGGGCATTTTTTTTAATACATCAGCTAATGATTTGTCCTGTGCATTAGCAAAACTAGAAACGATATAAGTTATTGTATCTCCCCTTTGACGAATACCGGGGGCTTTAACAACCACTTCTTTCAGTTCGGTGGCTTGCTCGGTTAGTCGTACATCATATTGATATCGATCGGCTGACAACATAATTGTTTGTGGTGCATAACCCATCATGGAAAAGTATAAAACGTGGTTGTTCGGAATAGATGAAAGTTTTATTTCATATTTTCCTTCGGATGATGTTTGTGCATATCTTACGATTTTATTTTCGCCTGCAGGACGCACCGTTACTAATACGTTAGTCAGAGCCGTCCCCGTTGATCTATCGGTAACTCTGCCTGACAAAACAACCTGTTGGGCATCAATATACAATGTATAGAGAGAAAACACAACGATAAACAACCCTTTTAAAGATATATTCATATTTTCTTATATTGTGGATTTCAGCAAAACGCCTAAATCCGTTAATAAAAAGGGAATGTTCGTCAGTGAATATTCTTTCGGAAATACATGGTTATTAATCCAGAGGGAAGGGACTTTTTCCGCTTTTAGTTCATTGTTGTTTTTTACATGATCGGAAAAAACTTCAATGATTTCTTCCGGAATAGTTTTCAGAGGATAATTTTCTGAAAATTTCGAAAGGGATTGCACTTTAAACCATTCTTTGATAATATTTATCCGATCTTTAGCATCGTCATATTGTCTGAAAAGTTCGAAGAGATAGAGTTGTGGTTCATTCATCTTCTCATATCCTGATACTTTCACTCCGTCTAATCGTAGATGCCATTGGATAAATGAAGGATAACTCTCCAACAATTTGATCATCTCGACTGCCAGATCTTTACATGGAGTACACATTGGGTTCAAAAGAGTTGTAATAGTTATCGGAGCTTCCAGATTCCCTATTATTAGGTTATCTTTCGTCAATTGTGGCACGTTCTTCTGAGACCCGAAAACAGCTGAGATAACTTGGGGAGTTCGTTTCAATTGCAGGACAGATATCATTGTTCTAAAATGTTTCGCTTGGTTTTCTATGCTATGCTTCGTTAAAAAGAGTACTCCTATGCTGCTTGATAATGAGAGAAAAAGAAGCCTTGCTGTTAATATGAGATCACCTGAAAAAACTTTGTGGGGGAAGAAAATAAAAAGCATCACCTCTATCCCAAGAATAGATATCACACTGAGGCAAAGGGGGCACCATTTTCTTACCACCATTTTCTGATAAAGTGTGGAAAATAAAATAAGAGGAATGCTAGAAACAGATAGGTAGAACAGAATTTGCTGAACAGAACTTATAACATTAGAGAATACGCCAATGCACAATGAGATTACCCCCGTTGTGAAATAAATAAATCCGATATCGGCCAGTGTTATTTTATTGAATAATTTAGAGGCTTTTGATTGGATTACTTTCGCACAGTCGAATGCCTCGTTTCTATGACAAAATGTGTCGAAGACAGAATAAGTTCCATTTGATTCCTGCCGGAGTAATCCAATACAGAACAAGCTCCCTGCGGATTTTAACCCCAATAATCCGCAAAAGAATGAAAAGGGTTGGGAACCCTGACTAGTTCTAAGATTAAGAAGAACAATACAAAAAATAGCGAGCGCTATACCATATTCCAGATATTTATTTAAAGTTCTACTCTGGAATATATTCTCCGTCTTTTCTGACAAGACAATAATTCCGCTCCATATTGTACAAAAATGATCTTTGGAAATTTCCACCTTTTTATTAATAAAAGCATCATAATAACTTACTTTATTTTCAGAAACCTTGCGGAGCAAAATAAATCTGTCGATATTATCTTCTTTGATATGGGCTATAGCTGGAATCGAGGCTTTTTCAAGCGCCGTATAATCCGCTCGGTATGCGGTTGCCTTTAATCCGAAATAAGTATATGCCTGCACAATGGATAATACAGATGGAAAAGAGGGTGCTGATTGCAAAACAATTTGTAATTGCTTCGGATCGCACTTGATATTCATCATCTGCAGATGTTTCAGTAAAAGCGGAATAAAATAGTAATTTGTTTCCATCGTAGCAATTATTTATAGTCTAACTCAAGCAAGTCATACCGCATCACTTTTTGTGAAGTATTACTTCCCAAATCAATACCAGTTTCCAATTCAATATAACCATTTATGTCCATCAAATAGCGCTTTTGAGCTTTTAAGAAATCTTTCCGGCTTGTTTTCTCAAACTTTTTATTGCCTGTATTAGATTCACTGAAAATAATTGGTTCATTTTCTATCTTTTCCAATCCATTAATAAGAAAATGATATTGTTTTCCTTTATCATAAATCTCCATGATCAGTCCCGGTAAACCTGAGAATTTCCAAGGAGCATCACTGACAGGTATATCAGTTGAAAACCATGCAGTCCATTTCCTACCCCGAAAATTACACTCTGCTTTTTGACAAGAATAATTCAAAATCGTTCGGATACTATCCAATATCAGCCAGTTTTGCGCGTTTAACTTATCCTCATAAATATAATCCTGAGTAGATATGCCATCCGTTATAGTCATTTTCCCTTGCGGATAGTTTTTATAAACATAGGTTCTCATACGTTTATAAGGAAATCCCCCTTGAGGAGCAGTCCCTTTTGCTTCTGCTATGGCTTTTTTGAAAAGTTGACGCCTAATTTCTTTTCCATTTTGAGTTGCACTCAATGAATCACTTTGAAATGTGTAATAGCTGTAACATTTAGATTTTGTTCCTCCTATCTGTAGGTATAGCAAATCTTCATTTTGAGCCTTGCTGATCGTATCTTTCAGATAGGTATAAGTATAGCTGCATCTTAAAGAAGTAGTATCAATTCGATTTTGAGAAAAAGAATAGATACCCTGGGATAGTAAATATAAGCAGATAAATATCTTCATTTTTTTCTATATGAAGAGAGTAGGATGATTTATTATCCTATTCTTGGTTTGTTTTTAATTAGCAATGCTTTGAATAAGCTGATGCAGCGCTGCGTTTTTCACCATCGCTCCAATTGTCCCAGTTGGCATCTATCAACATATCGAGAGTTGCCTTGTAAATCTAATATTTCTAACATAATAGTAAATTTTAAATTCCTTCTGCCAATGCAGAAAGAAGG
>DBTL01000007.1 GCA_002307035.1 Bacteroides sp. UBA1317 | reverse complement strand
GTATGCAATCACAAGAAGTGGCTATCAGACCTACTGTGAGAGTCATTCTAAAAAGTGACTCAAAAGCACTAGATGAAGTTGTGGTTACTGCTATGGGAATTAGCCGCCAGAAGAAGTCTTTAGGCTATACTGTTACCGAGGTACAAGGTGATGAAATGCTAAAATCTCGTGGTGGTGTTAGCAGTCCAATTAATGCTTTGCAGGGTAAAGTAGCAGGTCTACAGATATCCTCTGCTTCTGGTAATATGGGTGGGTCATCAAAAATCTTAATTCGTGGTGCAAGTTCTATTTCAGGTAATAATCAGCCATTATTTATTGTTGATGGTGTTCCCATTGAGGGTACCAGCTATAATTCTACAGACACTCAACGTGGTGCCGGAGGTTATGATTATGGTAACTTGGTTCAGGATATTAATCCGGATGATATTGAAAGTATCTCTATCCTCAAAGGGCCTAATGCTTCTGCTCTTTATGGTTCTCGTGCAACAAATGGTGTTGTGATGATAACGACTAAGAAAGGGAAAAAAGGAGAAGGTTACGGAGTTTCATTCAATAGTTCTATAGGATTTGAGGTTGTTAATAAACTTCCTAAAATGCAGAATCTATATGGTGGTGGTTATGGTAGTAGTTTTGAGCAGGTCACGATTAATAGCACAACATATAATTATCCAGATTATGCCACTGATGAAAGTTGGGGGCCGAAATACGAAGGGCAGACTATTCTTAGTTGGTATGATTTAGCTAAATGGGAAGCAAATGGTAAAGTCGGGGATCCAACAACTTCTACTTGGCAGGCATCTAAACACGACATAAAGGATTTTTTTGAAACAGGAGTCTCATTTACTAATAATGTGTCCATATCTCAGTCAACAGACAAAGCTTCTATTCGATTGTCTTATACAAACTCTGATTTAAAAGGATATATGCCCAATAGTTCTTTGAAAAAGAATATTTTTAATATATCGGGATCAACCGTTAGCGCTGATAAGAAATTGGAATTATTTACTAATATGACTTATTTTAATTCTGCAGCGAAAGGACGTTCAGAAACGGGATATGGCGATAATAATGTTATGCAAAAGTTCATTCAATGGGGGCATCGTGAGTTAGATATGAATGAATTGAAAGATCTCTATATTATGCCTGATGGAAGCCAAGCTAGTTGGAATCGTACAGCATGGGATGACGCAACTCCTGCATATAGTAATAATCCTTATTGGAGTCGTTACATGAATTATGAGAATGATACTCGTAATCGTATTTATGGTAACGTTGGCGTTAGCTATAAAATTACAGACTACTTAAAGGCACAATATAAAGTGAATCTTGATTTTTATGTTGATAAACAGTTTGATAGAAATGCGGTTTATTCTCAGGAAGAATCTGGTTATTCGGAAATGTCTCGTCAACAGTATGAACTTAACAATGAGTTCCTATTGATGTTTAACAAGAATTTTGGAGATTACTCGCTAACTGCAAATATTGGAGCTAATGCCATGAAGCGTAATTATGAATATATATATGGTGAAACAGTTGGTGGATTGGCTATCCCATTATTTTATAACTTGAAGAATTCTATATCTTCTCCTACTTCAGAAAATAGCCGTACTAAGAAGGCTATCAACTCTGTATTTGGGAATGTGACTCTAGGTTGGAAAAGTATGCTTTATTTAGATGCATCCTTGAGAAATGATTGGTCGTCGACTCTTCCTTCTGGAAATAATTCTTATATGTATCCGTCTGTAACAGGAAGTTTTGTTTTCTCTGAACTGTTGAAAGATGGATTTTCATGGTTGAATTTTGGTAAATTGAGATTTGGATTCGCTCAAGTAGGAAATGATACTGATCCTAATCAGGTGATAAATACGTATTCTCAATATACTAATATTGATTCTACAACTCCTGGTTATGTAATGAGTACTACGCTAAAGAATGAAGCGTTGAAACCTGAATCGACGAACTCTTATGAAGCAGGCTTGGAAATGAACTTCTTTAATAATCGTTTGGGTGTTGAGGCTACATATTACATTACGGAAACGAAGAACCAAATAATTCCGTTGTCTGTGTCTGGCTCGACAGGATATCTTTATCGTGTAATTAATTCAGGTTTGATTGAGAATAAAGGTGCTGAGTTTGCTATCCATGGGACACCTATTAAAACGCGTAATTTTTCATGGGATACTTCTATAACTTTGGCGTCAAATAAAAATAAAGTTAAAGAATTGATTGATGGAGTTGATTATTATAAAATTACGAGTGCTCCATTCAAAGTTGAGATTGGTGCAATGAAAGATAAAGGCTATGGGGTAATCATGGGAACTAATTATGTTTTTGATGATAAAGGAAATAGAGTAATAGGTGATGATGGAAACTACCTTTATACAGATAGCAATGAGGATCTTGGTAGTATTTATCCTGACTTTACTGGTGGATGGTCGAATACTTTTAAATTCAAAAACTTCGATTTAAGTGTTCTGTTTGACTTCTCTAAAGGTGGGCATTATTTCTCAACTTCTTATATGTGGGGCATGTATTCAGGCATGCTTGAAGAGACTGCTGCAAATAATATTCGTGAGGATGGTATTGTACTTGATGGCGTATTGGAGGACGGTAGTACAAATACAATTGTGTTAGATGGGCAAGAATATTGTGAGAGTGTTTATACGGGCCCCGCGGCACAGAGTGTGTTCAAATCAGATTATATCAAGTTACGTGAGGTGAATTTAGGTTATACCTTTTCAATGGACAAAAAACATTTTATAAAATATCTACGTTTGTCTGCATATGGTCGTAATTTAGCTGTTTGGGGGCCAGATACTAAACATTTTGATCCCGAAATGATTGTTACAGGCTCTGGTAACGTTCAAGGTATTGAGGGTGGTGCTTTGCCTTCTGTTGCTAGTTTCGGTTTCAATGTAAGTTTAAAATTTTAATCATTAAGAGTAGTTAATTATGAAAAAAATATTATACAGTTTTTTTCTTGCTTCGATCATTGCTTTGATGATGACTTCTTGTGAAGATCTGCAAGTTACAAACACAGATTTAAATAATCCTGATGAGGTACCGTCGAATATGTTGATGAGTGGTACTGAGAAGAAAATAATGGATTATATTTATGATAATTGGTTTAGTGGTCGTCAATGTTTGGTTTATAGTCAATATTGGGGGCAAAGAAATTATACAGAAGAAGATCGTTATCAGATACGCGAGAGTGTGAATAATAGTTACTTTAATGTGCTTTATACATTAGTGGCTAATTTAAATAAAGTTATAGAACTTAATACAGATGAATCTACTGCTACAATATCTGCTACATATGGCGCAAATGTGAATCAAATCGCTGCTGCTAGAATCTTAAAAGCGTGGTTGTATAGTGTAATGACTGACACTTGGGGAGGGATTCCTTACTCAGAAGCAGGCCAGTTAACAGAAGATGTTTATTATCCTAAGTATGATGATCAGGAGGAAATTTACGCTGATCTTATAAATGAATTGACTGAAGCATCAGCTATGATTGATGAATCAGAAGAGGCATTTACTAGTGGTGATATGATTTTTTCTGGTGATGCATCTAAATGGAAAAAATTCGCTAATTCTTTG
Organism: Bacteroides sp. UBA1317; assembly: GCA_002307035.1. Classification (GTDB taxonomy): domain Bacteria; phylum Bacteroidota; class Bacteroidia; order Bacteroidales; family Bacteroidaceae; genus Bacteroides. The sequence goes on along the minus strand of DBTL01000007.1, from coordinate 40,832 downwards.
AAATGTCGTTTGGCTATTCATATATCTAAAGTAGATAGCAATTGGAAGACATACATTGCTGAAGCGCTTGCTAGCGGTGTTTTTGAAAGTAATGATGATAATGCAGCTTATCACTATACTTCAACAGCTCCTGAATATTGTATGTTCTATTCTGGCTTTTTTGTAAGTGCACGTAATGATTTCTCTATGACACGTCCTTTTATGGATATTTTGAAAGGGCAAGCTGATACATTGAATGTAAAAAGTCACCCTTGGGAGGGAGTAGTAGATCCTCGTCTGGAAATTTATACTACTCCACGTAATAGTGCTTATATTGGTGTTCCTTATGGAATTCCAAGTGGATCAATGAATTCTACTTATCGTAACCTTGCACCAAACTGGTATGCTAATCCACCTTTAATGTTGAATATGGATTTTCCTGTTCCAATGATGACTTACGCTGAGTTACAATTTATATTGTGTGAATATAATGATTTTTCTTCAACAGAGTATGAGGAAGGTGTACGAGCTTCTTTAGAATATTGGAATGACATAAATGGAACTTCAATTAGTACAACTGACGAGGATACCTATGTAGCTGCAGTTTCCGAAAATATAAATGCTGAGACTGTAGCATTACAGAAATATATAGACCTTTATATGAATGGGACTGAAGCTTGGACGGAGTTAAGGCGTACTGGATATCCTGAACAAATACTTCGCCCTAATGAAATTTCATGTGTTGATGCTAGTGGTGAATCAATTTTATTTACGACTTTATCTGAAACAAATGATGACATAATAGCTCGAGTGAAATATCCTACTAATGAAAGTACTTTAAATGGTGATAATTTTGTAGCTGCTGTTGCTAAGTTGACAGATGGTACAAATAACTATTATAGTAAAATGTTTTGGGATGTTCGCACTTCAACTTATGATCATCCGGCGAATAAGTAGGCAACTCATTTTTTTGATTAAATAACAAGGATGCCTTTTAAGGCATCCTTGTTTGTTTATTGGAGAATTTGGTAAACATATCTCTAAAAATAACTATATTTGCCTTTCTAATTAGAATAGTAAGCATGAAAGAATTTGTAATATCCGAAGCAGAGAGTGAGACAGCCATACTCGTGGCACTTATCACACAGGCGCAGGATGAGAGGAAAACGAATGAATACCTTGATGAGCTGGCCTTTCTGGCTGAGACAGCCGGAGCGGAAATAGTGAAGACGTTTACCCAACGACTGGATATGGCGCACTCGGTGACGTATGTGGGTAAGGGTAAGCTGCAGGAGATTAAGGAGTACGTGACGGAGCATGAAATTGGAATGGTCATTTTTGATGATGAACTTTCGGCTAAGCAGTTGCGTAATATTGAGGCTGAATTACAAGTAAAAATACTGGATCGTACTTCATTGATACTTGATATATTTGCTATGCGTGCGCAAACGGCGAATGCTAAAACGCAGGTGGAATTGGCGCAATATAAATATATGTTGCCTCGCTTAACTCGTTTGTGGACGCACTTGGAACGACAAGGTGGTGGGTCGGGTGGTTCCGGCGGTGGCATGGGTGGCTCTGTGGGACTTCGCGGGCCGGGTGAAACGCAACTTGAAATGGATAAGCGTATCATTCTGAACCGCATGTCACTACTCAAGGCTCAGTTGGCCGACATTGATAAACAGAAGGCTACGCAGCGAAAGAATCGTGGCAAAATGATTCGTGTAGCTCTTGTGGGGTACACCAATGTGGGGAAATCTACTTTGATGAATCTGCTGGCAAAGAGTGAGGTGTTTGCTGAGAATAAACTCTTTGCTACGCTCGATACTACAGTGAGAAAGGTGATCATTGAGAATCTGCCTTTCCTGCTTTCGGATACTGTAGGGTTTATCCGTAAACTTCCTACTGACCTTGTGGAGTCGTTTAAATCGACATTGGATGAGGTGCGTGAGGCGGATTTGTTGCTGCACGTGGTGGATATCTCTCATCCCGGTTTTGAGGAACAGATAGAGGTGGTGAATAAGACTTTGGCTGACATTGACGGCGGAGGAAAGCCTTGTATCCTTATATTTAATAAGATAGACGCATATACTTACGTGGAGAAAGCTCCCGATGACCTTACGCCCCGAACAAAAGAAAACTTAACACTCGAAGAGCTGATGAAAACGTGGATGGCAAAGATGGAGGACAGTTGTTTGTTTATCTCCGCCCGTGAGAAGATCAATCTAGAGGAACTAAAGAATGTCGTTTATGAAAGAGTGAAGGCTCTGCATGTGCAACGTTTTCCTTATAATGATTTTCTTTATCAGACTTACGACGACGAAGAATAACTCGTTAAAATAACAACTTGTAGCTAGCAGGCGTATTGCGACTGTTATGCTTTTGATGAAACCAATCAATTTGAAATCAATCGATTTGAAATTTGTTGGTTTCATTCTTTGTATATATCTTTGTTCTAAAACGGATAGAATCGATGAAACACAGTTATTGAATCGTAACTTCAATAGTCTAATACAATAATTATTTCTCCTCGCCTAATATCAAGAACCTACGTAAAGCGACGCTTGAAAAGGATTTAATAGACATACAGCCGGGGGAGGTGACGGAAATTCAAGATCCTGCTTTTGAATATTGGCTGAAGAATCATTATAGATAAAGAGAATAGAATGAAGATTTATCGGAAATTGACTGAAGATGAAATGCTTCAGTTGAAAAGTCAGTCGTGTGTGGCTGACGATTGGGGGAAAGTATTGGTATCGGAAGAGTTTGAACCAGTTTTTGTACATCACACACGTTTTTCGGGAGAGGTGAAGTTAGGTGTTTTTCGCTCTTCTTTTTCTTTGCCGGGTGGAATAGAAAAGCATGCGGGCTTACGGCATGTGACACTACACAATGTTATGGTGGGCGATAATTGTTGCATCGAAAACATTCAAAACTACATCGCCAATTACGAAATTGGTGATGATACGTTTATTGAGAACGTGGATATCATTTTAGTCGATGGGCTGTCAAAGTTTGGCAATGGAGTGGAAGTAGCGGTACTGAACGAAACCGGTGGCCGTGAAGTTCTTATCAATGATAAGTTGTCTGCTCATCAGGCCTACATCTTGGCACTCTACCGCCATCGGCCGGAGTTGATTTGTCGGATGAAGAAAATGACGGATTATTACTCTAATAAACATGCCTCTGCTGTAGGAAGCATTGGCAACAAGGTGATGATTGTCAACACGGGCTCTATCAAGAACGTGAAGGTGGGCGACTTTTGTCACATTGAAGGTGCTTGTCGTTTGCAGAACGGAAGTATCAACAGCAATGAACAGGCTCCGGTGCACATTGGATACGGAGTGATCTGTGAGGATTTCATCATTTCTTCGGGCTCGCATGTAGATGATGGCACGATGCTGAGCCGTTGTTTTGTGGGGCAGGCTTGCCAGTTGGGGCATAACTATTCTGCTTCCGATTCTTTGTTCTTCAGCAATTGCCAGGGCGAGAACGGTGAAGCTTGCGCTATTTTTGCCGGCCCCTATACGGTTACGCATCACAAATCTACGTTACTCATTGCCGGCATGTTCTCGTTTATGAACGCCGGTTCGGGATCGAATCAAAGTAACCACATGTATAAACTGGGCCCTATTCATCAGGGTACGTTGGAGCGTGGAGCCAAAACAACTTCCGATTCATATATTCTTTGGCCGGCCAGAGTCGGTGCCTTTTCGTTGGTGATGGGGCGTCACGTGAACCATGCTGACACATCTAACTTACCTTTTTCTTATCTGATAGAGCAAGGAAATACGACTTATCTGGTACCGGGGGTGAACTTACGTAGTGTGGGTACCATACGCGATGCGCAGAAATGGCCTAAGAGAGATAAACGAACGGATCCCAACAAGTTAGATTGCATCAACTATAATCTGTTAAGTCCCTACACCATTCAGAAGATGTTGAAAGGGCGTTCGATATTAAAAGAACTTAGGAGGGTGTCTGGTGAAACTTCCGAGATCTATTCGTACCAAAGTGCGAAAATAAAGAATTCGTCGCTCAATAGTGGAATTAAATATTATGAGATTGCCTTGCATAAATTTTTGGGCAACTCCATCATTAAGCGCTTGGAGGGAATCAACTTTCAGAGCAACAAGGAGATTCGAGAACGTTTGCGGCCGGATACGGAGACCGGCGTAGGAGAGTGGGTCGACATCTCTGGCTTGATAGCTCCTAAGAGTGAAATTGACCAACTGATAAACGGAATAGAAAGCGGAGAGATTGACCGCTTGAAGAAGATGAATGCTTGCTTTAGTGAGATGCACAAGAATTACTATACGTATGAATGGACGTGGGCATACAACAAGATTCAGGAGTTCTACGGACTTGATCCGGAGACGATTACGGCCAAAGACGTGGTCGAGATAGTCAACACGTGGAAAGAAGCGGTTGTGGGACTGGATCGTATGGTATATGATGATGCCCGCAAAGAATTTTCGCTTTCGTCTATGACCGGCTTTGGCGTGGATGGCTCGCCGGATGAAAGGAAGCTCGACTTTGAGCAGGTACGAGGCGATTTTGAGAGTAATCCTTTCGTTACTGCTGTGCTTGAGCATATTGATGACAAGACGGCATTGGGTGACGAACTCATTAACCGCATCGGACAATTGGCTTAAAAATAATTGCAGTTTTACTTGATTTTTGGTGTGTAAAGTTGTATTTTTGTAAGCGTAATCATAAAGTATATTCAGATTAAAATACAGTAAAAGGGGGAAGTTTCGATTTCTCCCTTTTTTCATGTCCGCACTGCTCGAAAACCAAGAGAACGGTTCTTTTCAACCAACTCCATGCTTCTCTTTGGGCAAAAGAACGGTTGTCTTAGCGCAATTTGACGGTTGCAAACACTCCGAAAGACGGTATCTCTTCACCGATTTGCTTATTTGTTATCGAAATATCTCCTAATGAAAAAAGTTTTTCTCCTATTGTTATCCGAATAATTCCTTTATGTTTTGAGAGAACTTCTTCTTCGTTAATAATCTGTAAACTTGCTCTTGACAAAAAGGACCTCAGCAATCTCTTTTTGTACGGAATTATCTCTTCTTAACTCAAAAAAGCATAGCAAGCTTGTATTTTCTGCACTGAAAGAATTACCTTTGCCTCACTAACTAACATTACGTAATAATTTAAAGATATGGCAACACCTCCGTTTAAGTATCAAGCGCCATTCCCCACGGGAAAGGATGCTACCGAGTACTATCTGCTTACGAAAGATTATGTGTCAGTAAGCGAGTTTGAGGGAAAAGAAATTCTGAAAGTAGAAGCTGAAGGTCTTACTCAAATGGCCAATGTAGCTTTTCGTGATGTGGCTTTTATGCTCCGTCCCGAACATCAAAAACAAGTGGCTAAAATTTTGGCTGATCCTGAATCTAGCGAGAACGATAGGTATGTGGCTCTTACCTTTCTTCGCAATGCAGAGGTTTCGGCAAAAGGTAAACTTCCTTTCTGTCAGGATACCGGTACGGCTATCATCGTAGGCAAAAAAGGCCAGCGAGTATGGACCGACGGCTGTGATGAAGAGGCACTCTCTAAAGGAGTGTACAAAACGTACACGGAAGAGAACCTGCGCTATTCTCAAAATGTACCTTTGGATATGTACAACGAGAAGAATACCGGATGTAACCTGCCTGCACAGATTGATCTTTATGCTGTTCAAGGATCGGAATATAAGTTCTTGTGTATCTCTAAAGGGGGTGGTTCGGCCAATAAAACATATCTGTATCAAGAAACGAAGGCGTTGCTAACTCCTGAAAAGTTGGTGCCTTACTTGGTAGAGAAGATGAAAACATTGGGTACGGCTGCTTGTCCGCCTTATCACATTGCTTTCGTGATCGGTGGTACTTCTGCCGAAATGAACTTAAAGACAGTGAAACTTGCTTCTGCTAAATATTACGATACTCTTCCTACAGAAGGTAATGATGGCGGACAGGCGTTCCGCGATATAGAATTGGAAAAGGAAGTGCTGTTCGAAGCTCAAAAGATGGGTTTGGGGGCACAGTTTGGTGGTAAATACTTTGCGCACGATGTTCGCATCGTTCGTCTGCCTCGTCATGGCGCTTCATGCCCTGTAGGTATGGGCGTTTCGTGTTCGGCCGACCGTAACATCAAGTGTAAGATAAATAAAGATGGTATCTGGATTGAGAAACTGGAAGATAATCCCGGTCAATACATTCCTGAAGAACTTCGTCAGGCAGGCGAAGGTGAGGCTGTACAAATTAATTTGAATCAACCGATGGCCGACATTCTGAAAGAATTGGCTAAGTATCCGGTATCCACGCGCTTGTCACTCAACGGTACTATTATCGTAGGACGCGATATTGCTCATGCCAAACTGAAAGAACGTTTGGATAAGGGAGAAGACTTGCCACAGTACGTTAAGGATCATCCTATCTACTATGCAGGTCCGGCTAAAACTCCTGCCGGAATGGCTTGCGGTTCTATGGGACCCACAACAGCGGGACGTATGGACTCGTATGTAGACCTTTTCCAGAGTCATGGAGGTAGCATGATTATGTTGGCCAAAGGCAATCGCAGTCAGCAAGTAACAGATGCTTGTCAGAAACATGGTGGTTTCTATCTCGGCAGTATTGGTGGTCCGGCTGCTATTTTGGCACAGAACAACATCAAGAGCATCGAGTGTGTGGAATATCCTGAATTGGGTATGGAAGCTATCTGGAAGATCGAAGTAGAGAACTTTCCTGCATTCATCTTAGTAGATGACAAAGGGAACGATTTCTTCAAGCAGATAAAACCTGTTTGTGTAAGTGGTTGCAAGTAAGCATTTAGCAAAATGAAATAAAAAAGGATGGCCCATACGAGCCATCCTTTTTTTATTGAACGATAATCAAAGTTTCTTTTTCCACTTTTCGTATTCCCTTATCACTTTTGCGCCATCATCATTGTACCAGCTATAACCGTTGCGGCGTTCGTATCCGATTTCTGATATCGAATAAACCTTCATTCCATCACGGTCGCAAAAGAAGGGGCGATTGCTTTCCAGGTCATAGAAGCGTGCCCAAATTGGCGGGCAATCAGTGCAAGGCACCATGCGGAAGTCTTTACGGCCCTTGGAATCGGTGAAGTTTTCTTCAGTCAGACCTTTTATAGCTGATTCTTTGAACCAGGTTACAGCTCCCTCAATGGCATTTTTTATCTCTTCCGAAGGGTTGGGGATTGACATTAGTAGCAAAATGAGATTATCCGATTCCTGTCCGCTAAGCGAAGGAAGTTCATAAGCTCTTGCTTTGATTGGTAGTAAAGTCACATGGTCGTGTTGCGCACACCAAACAGTTAGTTTCCCATTCTGTTTTACTTGCGTTTTGAGTATACAGTCTATTCCTTTATCGAATGCAGTATGTGCCTTCTCTACAATAGTGTCGGGTAAGAAGGTATAGGGCGCTTGCTTTTCATAGACTTTACGTAGCAGTTGCAGCACATTATACATAGCATTGTCATTGTAAGTAATCTCAATGTAATATCCTTTGGGGCGAGGATAGAATTGAGGCCAGCCTCCATTGGCATATTGTGCTTTGAAGAGATATTCAAGTCCGCGTATAACCGCATCTTTGTAACGATTGTCTTTAGTAGCCTGATAGGTACGTGCCAGATACTGAATCTCGGTAGTTGTAGCACTATTGTCGATGGTACTTTCATTAATATCCTTCTTAGCAGCAATAACAGCTTTTTGTTCAGCCTTATTTAGTTCGGCCGGCATGTAGATGTTTTTGGGCCATCCACCTGTGATTTGCTGATATAGCAATACATTCTCGGCAATGCGGACAGCCTCTTGGGTACTAAAAAATGCATCATCTAACTTAGGTGCTAACCTTACCCAATCCTTATACTGATGCTTGTCCTTGTAATTCACTTCTTGGGCGAATGTGTGCATGGTGCAGAAGGCAAACAGGGTCATTGTAAATACTAATTTTTTCATATCGTTCGTATTATGTGGGTTTGTTCTGCTTAATAAGCAGCTCTATATTTACTTTCTTCTTTGTCTTCGAGCATACTTAGGTAAGAGGTATATCTGGATTCGCTGATGAAATGCTCTTCTACAGCTTTTCGTACAGCGCAATCCGGTTCATGGCGATGTGTGCAGTTTCCGTACCGACAGTTAGCCGATGTATTGAATATTTCCGGGAAGTAATGCCCTATTTCCTCATCTTCCATATCGAAAGTGCCAAAACCTTTTATCCCCGGAGTGTCAATGATATAGCCATCTCCGTCAACAGGAAACATTTCGGAGAAGGTGGTGGTATGCATTCCTTTGTTATGATAGGTCGATATTTTTCCGGTTTTGATAGCAAGATCGGGAATGATAGAGTTGATCAGTGTAGACTTTCCAACTCCGGAGTGTCCGGCAAACAAGGTTACTTTTGCTTTCAAATCATCTTTAATAGCTTCAATCCCTTCTCCGTTTAGTGCCGAGATTTTTAAACAAGGATATCCTATCTGCGTGTATAGATTGATGAGGCTGTCGAGGTAGTGAAGTTCATCTTTATCGTACGCATCTATTTTGTTGAATACAATTTTGGCGGGTACACGGTAGGCTTCTGCCGAGGCGAGAAAGCGGTCAATGAAGATGGTTGATGTTTCCGGATAGTTCACCGTAACCACGATCATGCACTGATCGAGGTTTGCGGCGAGTATGTGCGACTGTTTTGATAAGTTAGAGGCACGGCGGATAATATAATTCCTCCGCTCCTCTATTTCGCTAATTAGAGCTGTACCTTCTTGGTTTAGTATGATCTGTACATGGTCGCCTATGGCAATAGGGTTGGTGCTTCTGATACCTTTTAGTCGAAAGTTTCCTTTGATCTTACATTCAATATACCGTCCGTCATCAGTTTTCACCTGATACCAGCTCCCTGTATTCTTTATGACTAGTCCACGCACGATTATACTGTCATTATCTCTTTGTCCTTCTCAATCAGCAGATCCTCTACTTTCTTAATATACTTATCATGGATCTTTTGTAGTTTGGCTTCTGCATCTTTTTCGGAGTCTTCAGGCAGTCCGTCTTTCAATCCTTTTTTTAGCGCTTCAATACTATCTCTACGAGCATTGCGGATGCTTATTTTAGCTGTTTCAACTTCTGCTTTGCATTGTTTAGACAATTGTTTACGTCTTTCTTCAGTAGGTTGCGGGATACCGAGACGGATGATCTCACCATTGTTTTCGGGCATAATGCCTAAGTCTGAGTCAATAATCGCTTTTTCTATAGCACGAAACATTGTTTTATCCCATGGTTTAATAGCGATAGAGCGTGCGTCTGGAGTAGATACCGCAGCTACATTACTAATAGGAACCATGCTTCCGTAAGAGTCCACCCTGATGCCATCTATTAGCTTGGTGCTTGCCTTTCCGGCGCGGATGTGCGAAAGAGATTCTTCCAGATATATCACGGCCATATCCATTTTCTCTTGTGATTCGTTGATACAATTATTTACGTCTATCATATTATAATATTGTTTTTGGATTGCTTGCGTGTTAATTTTAAACAAAAGTACATTGTTTTTTGCTTATTTCCAATATTTGGCTCTTAATTATGTACTAAGGTTCCTATTGCTTCTCCCTCAATAACTTTTTTCAAGTTGCCAGGAGTATCCATATCAAAGACAATAATAGGTAAGTTATTTTCTTTACACATTGTTGTGGCTGTAAGGTCCATTACTTTCAGTCCGCGGTTATATATTTCATCGTATGTGATCTCGGCATATTTTGTCGCAGTTTTATCTTTTTCGGGGTCGGCAGTATAGATGCCGTCTACGCGTGTGCCTTTTAGCATTACGTCGGCTTCTATCTCGATACCTCTCAAAGAAGAACCGGTGTCTGTGGTGAAGAAAGGGTTTCCTGTTCCGGCTGAAAGGATAACTATTTCATTCTTTTCCATACATTCAATGGCTTTCCATTTGCTATAGAATTCTCCGATAGGTTCCATGCGAACAGCTGTAAGCACGCGGGATTTCGCACCAATTGATCCGAGTGCCGAGCTTAATGCTAAGCTGTTGATAACAGTGGCCAGCATACCCATTTGATCACCTTTTACACGATCGAATCCTTTATTAGCTCCGCTTAGTCCCCGGAAGATGTTTCCTCCGCCGATAACGATACCTATTTCCACACCCAATGCGTGTATTTCTTTGATTTGTGTTGCGTACTCTGCAAGACGCTTTTCGTCAATGCCATATTGTTTTTCACCCATTAAGCTTTCTCCGCTTAACTTCAATAAAATGCGCTTATATTTAGCCATACATTTAAATATTGTTAGTTCGTGCAAACTTACAAATTTTTATTATTATCTTTGTAGGAAGACAACTAAACATTTTGGGATAATGAGAACCTTAACGATCTTTTGGGCTTTTTTTCTCTTCCCCCTTACTCTTTTAGCTCAATCGGGAAGTGATGCTTTGTCTCAGGTTACATTTGCAATGGCAAATCAAAACTGGGATCAGGCAACTGTTTTTTTTCATAAAGCAGTTGTTGCTGACGTTGCCAAGTCGGAAATGTATTATTGGACGGAGGTGGATAAGAATAGTGACGTCTGTCCTTTGCTTGCTCGTGAATTAGCTTTATCTTATCAAACCGCGCGTAATTATGATAAGGCGTATTTGTTTTACAAAGAGCTTACTCAGATGCAACCGAACAATATTGCCAATCTTCTTGCTTGTGCCAATATGGAAATGCTTCGTGGCAAAGAGAAAGATGCGCTGTCTTTGTATGAAAGAGTCTTAGAAATTGACCGCAATAATCTCTCAGCTAATATTTTTGTGGGTAATTTCTATTATCTTGCTGCCGAACAGGAAAAGCAGAAGATAGAAACTGATTTTAAGAAAATTTCAGCTCCTACGCGTATGCAATACGCCCGCTATCGAGATTCACTTAATCGGGTGGTGGCTACCGGCTATTCTAAAGCAAAAGAATACTTGCAAAATGTGCTTCAACATTTTCCTTCGGTAGAAGCACAAAAGACCCTTAATAAGATTCAATTGATAGAGAAAGCGGTCAATCGTTGATGTTGTATTAGTGGTTGTTCAACAAGTAACTAACCTCTTTGAAGGCATATTTTCTTTCCGTGCCGCTTTCATCCAATAAGATCAGATATCCTTCGGGGGCGATTCCAATGATTTCTGCTGTAAATTGTCCCGCCTTATCAATATATGGATGCATTCCATTCCGTCTGAACAATGAAGCATGATAGCGTTCTGCAATCTTTGTCGTCTCTCCTTTGCGAAGCATGGCGTAATAATCGGAGACTCTATTCAAGATGCTTCTTAGTATTGATTCTGCGTCTTGCGATTTCCCGGTAATCTGTTTGAGGGAAACCGGATTGGGTGCGGAACTATGAAAACTATCTTGGTTGATATTTACTCCTATTCCGCTGATGCTTTGGCTAATGTAACTTCCGGTAAGATCATTCTCTATCAATATTCCGCATATCTTCTTTTCGAGCCAATAAATATCGTTGGGCCATTTGATCGAGAAACCTTCACTATAATTATCCAACTCTTCTTTAATGGCAAGAGAGGCTATTTGTGATAATAAAAATTGTTTCTTGGCTTCCAGAAAAGAGGGATATAGCACGAAGCTGAATAGCAGATTCTGACTTCGTTCCGCTTCCCATGAGTTTCCTCGCTGACCTCGTCCTGCTGTTTGATAGTCGGCCAAAACAGTCGTTAACTCAGCTACCTTTTGTTTGGTGCATAGTGCACTCAGATAGCGGTTGGTCGAATCTGTTTCTGTTATGCGGATAATATTTACTTGTGGCATCTCAGGGAAGGGCATTATATTCCAGCTGCATTTTCTTCGGTAATTTTTTGATTACCTCCTCCACCGAGTGATTGATCCAATTTTTCAGTTCATTATCGGATACATCTTCTTCAATGAAGATAGAGTTCCAATATTTCTTATTGGAATGGTATCCGGGAATAACGTATTCGTGCTTTTCCCTTAGCTCAATAGCTTTCTCTGGGTCGCATTTGAGATTCAGCATAAAGCCTTCTTCTTTTCGTTCCAAACCCATGTAAGCAAACATTTTGCCCATAACCTTAAATACGATAGTGTCTTCTCCGAATGGGAAGCATTCGCTTGCTCCTTTTATAGAAAGGCAATATTCTCTGATAGATTCTATGTCCATTGCTCGCATTATTTTACCACATCGGAGGATAAAAGGCCTCTTTGAGGTGTTCTATTTTAAAATTATTTTCGTCTCCTACTACTGTTATAATATCAAAGCGCACGGGTGCGTCAATCTGAAAGAGCTTGATATACGTATCGGCTGCCAATACTGTACGTTTTATTTTCTGAGGGTTCACAGCATCCTCGGGAGCAGCAAAGTTGGTGTTTCTTCTGGTCTTTACTTCGATTACAATAAGTTTGTTGTCTTTTGCAGCCACAATGTCGAGCTCCAGATGTCCTCTTCGCCAATTTCGGTGCCTGATAATGTAGTCGTGTTGTTCCAAGTAGGTCACGGCGGCATTTTCTCCGGCTTTTCCAAGTATATTATGTTCTGCCATTGCATTTTTTTGCAAATTTACTCTTTTTATTCTTTGAATTTAAAGAAGTAAAAGTAAATTTGCGACGAATATGAGAAAGAGAGATAAAAAGTGCGCCAGAGCAACTGCCGAAGAGCCTAAGCGTCAGCAACGTATGACTTGCTTGATGAGTGAAGACGAACAACAAATTGTTGATCGTTATTTGGACAAATATAAGATAACCAACAAGTCGCGCTGGCTTCGCGAAACAATTCTCATGTTTATATATAAAAATATGGAGGAGGATTATCCGACTCTTTTTGGTGAACATGATATGAGACGCTAATGATGCTGATGGATGATACTTATTATATGAAGCAGGCGTTGATTGAAGCAGAGAAGGCTGGTGAACGAGGTGAAGTTCCTGTAGGGGCTATTATCGTAAGCCAGGGGCGGATCATTGCTCGTGCGCACAACCTGACAGAAACATTAACTGATGTTACCGCTCATGCAGAGATGCAGGCAATTACAGCTGCAGCTAATGTTTTGGGAGGGAAGTATCTCAATGATTGCGCACTTTACGTTACGGTGGAACCTTGTGTGATGTGTGCGGGGGCAATCGCTTGGGCACAGATGGGTAAATTGGTCTTTGGGGCGGAAGATGAAAAACGCGGATACCAAAAGTATGCTCCGCAAGCATTGCATCCAAAGACGGAAGTACTAAAAGGCTTGTTGGCTGATGAATGTGCAGCCAAAATGAAGTCCTTTTTCCTCTCTAAAAGATAAATGATTGTCTAAGTAAATCCGATGTCTGGATTCTATTTCTGATCCAGGCTTTTATTTTTTCGTCTCTTTTACCTCTTCAAAGTCTACATATTCCCCTTCGTCTTCTCCGAAAAGCTTTTTATGTTTTGGTTGTTCATTCTGTTCTTTTTGTTTCTCTGCTTCTTCCCGGTTTGTTGTTTGCCGTGCGGATGATGATCGTTTGCCAAATCCGAAGAGAACTCTTAATATACTCCCTACAATAGATAAGCCTAGAACGAAAATGAAGATGACGATAATAAATAAGAATCCTAATATATACATGAGCTGAATGGTTTTGAATCTAAATACAACGTTACAACAAACGTGCCAAAAGGATTGTTTATTTCTTTTTTCTTGTTAACAAAGACAAGAGAATATACCATATTATAATCGCAGAAAAGCCGCTAATACCCAGAAAAACAAGTAAAGGAATGCAAACAAGTAAGAAGATAAAACTGACTTTATTATCTTTCCACGATAGATTCTTAAATTTAAGTGAGAACATTGGGATCTCGGCAACGAGCAGCCACGAAAGAAGTAATACTAATATAATAAGGTATAATGGATTAAAACCTGTAGAGACAAGATAATCATGAGATCCCACGACGAGTGATCCCCAAAACAAAGCATTGGCTGGCGTTGGTAAACCGATGAACGAGCTGGTTTGTCGTTCATCAACATTGAACTTGGCTAATCGTAGTGCTGAAAATACAGCAATAAGAAAAGCCAGATACGGGATATATTCTTCTATTCCTGACATAAAAACAGGGTATGCCATTTCTTTAAATAAAGAAAAAACAATGAGTGCCGGCGCAATCCCGAAACTGATATCATCGGCTAAGGAGTCGAGTTCTTTGCCAATAGAAGAGTGTGCTTTTAATAAACGAGCCAACATGCCGTCAAAAAAGTCAAAGACAGCACTGAGTAATATGAAGATAAGTGATAACTCGTATTTTGCCTCAAAAGCCATCACGCAAGCAATGCAACCGGAAAACAAATTGAGACAAGTTACGGTGTTGGGAATGTGTCGGGTTATAGCATTTGCCATCTTCGTCGGTTATTTTAAATTGGCAATAACCGTTTCGTTACCGGTCGTTGTTTGTCCCAGAGTAACACAGATATCTGTTCCGAGTGGTAGATAGAGATCTACACGAGAGCCAAATTTGATGAATCCCATATGTTCGTCGATGTAACATTCTTCTCCTACTTCAGCATACGTTACAATTCGTCTGGCCATAGCACCGGCAATTTGTCTGGCCATTATCTCCACCCCTTCAGGAGTCTCAATTACGACTAAAGAACGTTCATTGTCTGTGCTTGCTTTCGGTAGCCATGCTTTCATAAACTTTCCGTTCTTATGAGAGACTTCTTTTATAGTGCCATCTACCGGATACCAATTAGCGTGAACGTTTACGATGCTCATAAAGATAGATACCATCATGCGTTGCTCATGGAAGTAATCGCTTTCATAAACTTCTTCAATGGCTACAATCTTTCCATCGGCCGGAGCCACAACCACTTTTTCAGTGTCTTTGCCAAATAAACGAATCGGGCAACGAAAGAAATTCACCATTAACAAATAGATGACTATACTTGTTGTGGCAATCAGATAGAAAGGTAGTTTGCATTCAAACCCGTAGTAGAGTGCGGCATTTATACATAATAATAAGATAAGAACACCTATAAGAATATGTGTTCCTTCGTGGTGAATTCTTATCTTTTTCAGTTTTTTCAGTCGGCCCATGTGTGCTATTTAATAGAATTGTTTGCAAAAGTATGTTTATTTTGAAAAGCAAGCAAGTATTTGGAGACAGAAATACGTTTTGTTGATAACTTTTTGGCAAATAACTTTGATGATAGGCACATACGTTGTACTTTTATACACTGATATTAATAATAAGGAGTTCAATTAACTATGATAGATTTTGTTCACTTACATGTCCATACGCAGTATTCTCTTCTTGATGGTCAGGCAAGTGTGAGCGCTTTAGTCGATAAAGCAATAAAGGACGGCATGAAAGGAATAGCCGTTACCGACCATGGTAGTATGTTTGCCATAAAAGAGTTCTACAACTATGTTAATAAGAAAAATGGCGGACCTAAAAGCGAGATTAAGGATTTAAAGAAGAAAATAGCTGCGATTGAAAACGGTGACTTAGCGGCTGAAGATAAAGAAGTACAGCTTGTTGACTGCAAGGCAAAGATGGCTGCGGCTCAAGAACGCATCTTTAAACCGATTATTGGTTGCGAGATGTATGTTGCTCGCCGTACGCTTGATAAGAAAGAGGGTAAACCCGACCAAAGTGGTTATCACTTGGTGGTACTGGCTAAAAATGAAAAAGGATATCACAATCTCATCAAATTAGTCTCTAAAGCTTGGACAGAGGGCTTTTATATGCGCCCTCGTACCGATCGCAATGAGTTGGCTAAATATCATGAAGGCCTCATTATATCAACAGCCTGCCTGGGTGGAGAGATTCCGAAAAAAATAACTCAAGGCTTGTTCGATGATGCCGAAGAAGCTATACAGTGGTATAAAAACTTATTTGGAGATGATTTTTATTTAGAGCTTCAACGGCATAAGGCACTTGTTCCTAATGCGAATCACGAGGCTTATCCTTTGCAGCAGAATGTGAATGAACATCTGCTGAAGCTCTCAAAAAAATATAATGTGAAGCTTATTTGCACAAATGATGTGCACTTTGTGAATGAAGAACATGCTGAAGCACATGATCGCTTGATCTGTCTCAGCACCGGAAAGGATCTGGACGATCCTAACCGTATGCATTACACTAAGCAGGAATGGATGAAAACGCGCGAAGAAATGAGTGTGTTATTTGCTGACGTTCCTGAGGCATTGACAAATACAATGGAGATTCTTGATAAGGTGGAATTTTATTCTATTGATCATGCTCCTATTATGCCTACTTTTGCTATACCCGAAGACTTTGGTACTGAAGAAGAATATCGCCGTACTTATACGGAGAAGGATCTTTTTGATGAATTTACTCAGGACGAGAATGGTAAAGTGGTGCTAAGTCAGTCAGCTGCTGAAGATAAAATAGAGCAACTGGGTGGCTATGACAAGCTATATCGTATTAAACTTGAAGCCGATTATTTGAAAAAACTTGCTTTTGAGAGGGCAAAGAAGCGTTATGGCGATCCTCTTGAACCGGAAGTTAAGGAACGAATGGTTTTTGAGTTGCATATAATGAAGACGATGGGTTTCCCCGGTTACTTCCTGATTGTGCAAGACTTCATCACCGCTGCTCGAGAGATGGGTGTTTCTGTTGGACCGGGACGTGGTTCGGCCGCAGGTTCAGCTGTTGCTTATTGTTTAGGTATTACTCAGATAGATCCTATCCGATACGATCTGCTGTTTGAACGTTTCCTGAACCCTGACCGTATTTCTTTGCCTGATATCGATATTGACTTTGATGATGATGGACGTGGAGAGGTACTTCGTTGGGTGACGGAGAAGTATGGTAAGGAAAAGGTGGCTCACATCATTACGTATGGTACAATGGCGACTAAATTGGCCATTAAGGATGTGGCGCGTGTACAAAAACTTCCTTTGTCTGAGTCGGACCGACTGACGAAGCTGGTTCCTGATAGGATACCGGATAAAAAAATGAATCTGACAAATGCCATAGCTTATGTTCCTGAGTTGCAGGCTGCAGAAGTATCTTCCGACCCATTGGTGCGTGATACGATAAAGTACGCCAAGATGCTTGAAGGAAATGTACGTGGTACGGGCGTACATGCTTGTGGAACAATTATTTGTCGTGATGATATAACAGACTGGGTACCGGTTAGTACTGCCGATGATAAAGAAACGGGCGAGAAAATGCTTGTTACTCAGTACGAAGGTTCCGTTATTGAAGATACAGGTCTTATTAAAATGGACTTTTTGGGTCTGAAGACTTTATCTATTATTAAAGAGGCTATAGAAAATGTTCGGATTCATCGTGGTTTAGAAGTAGATATTGATCAAATCTCAACCACTGATCCGGCGACTTACAAACTTTATAGTGATGGTCGAACGATAGGTACGTTTCAGTTTGAATCGGCCGGAATGCAGAAGTATCTGCGTGAGTTGCAGCCAACTACTTTCGAAGACCTTATAGCGATGAATGCTCTTTATCGTCCGGGGCCAATGGATTATATCCCTGATTTTATTGATCGTAAGCATGGGCGTAAACCTATTGAATATGATATTCCCGTTATGGAAAAGTATCTTAAAGATACGTATGGCATAACAGTCTATCAAGAACAGGTGATGCTTTTGTCCCGCCTGTTAGCCGATTTCACTCGTGGTGAATCCGATGCACTTCGTAAGGCGATGGGTAAGAAGTTGCGTGACAAGCTTGATCACATGAAACCACAGTTTATTGAAGGAGGACGAAAGAACGGACATGATCCTAAAGTGCTTGAAAAGATATGGACTGACTGGGAGAAGTTTGCTTCTTATGCCTTTAATAAATCTCATGCTACATGCTATTCTTGGGTGGCTTATCAAACAGCCTTTCTGAAAGCGAACTATCCTGCAGAGTATATGGCAGCCGTGATGAGTCGCAATATCTCCAACATTACCGATATCACTAAGTTGATGGACGAATGTAAAACGATGAGCATTGAGGTGCTGGGGCCGGATGTGAATGAGAGTAATCATAAGTTTACTGTGAATGACGAGGGAAACATCCGTTTCGGTCTGGGTGCTGTGAAGGGAGTGGGTGAGAACGCCGTACAGTGTATTGTTGATGAACGTAGAGCAAATGGCCCTTTCAAAGGAATTTTTGATTTTGTGCAACGTGTTAACTTGAATGCTTGTAACAAGAAGAATCTTGAATCTCTTGCATTGGCGGGTGGATTCGATAGTTTTCCTGAACTGAAACGTGAACAGTATTTTGCTGTGAATGCGAAGGCTGAACCATTCCTCGAAGTCTTGGTGCGCTATGGCAACCGTTATCAGGCAGATAAGGCGGCAGCAACAAATTCACTCTTCGGAGGTGAAAACGTGATTGATATTGCCACTCCTGAGATACCTATGGCTCAACCTTGGACGGATTTGGAGCGTTTGAACAAAGAACGGGAACTTGTTGGCATATACCTTTCAGCTCATCCCTTAGATGAATATGCGATTATTCTTCAACATGTTTGTAACACTCGTATGTCCGATCTGGAGAATAAAGCTGAATTGGCAGGGAGACAGATTACAATGGGAGGAATTGTAACCAGCGTGCGTCGTGGCGTTACAAAAAACGGAAATCCGTATGGCATTGTTCGTCTTGAGGACTATTCAGGGTCGGCGGAACTTCCATTCTTTGGCAATGATTGGGCTACATATCAGGGGTATTTCATGACGGAAGGTACTTTTCTATATATTCATGCGCGATGCCAGGCCAAACAATGGAAGCAGGACGAGCTAGAGATTAAAATTACGTCAATAGAATTTCTTTCGGATGTGAAAGAAGAACTCGTTAAGAAAATAACGATTACTCTTCCATTGATTGAGCTAAACAAGGCTTTGATAACAGACTTAAGTACGTTAATCAAGGAAAAGTCGGGGAATACGGAACTTTATTTTAAAGTAACCGATACGGAAAGTAATATGGCTGTAGAATTTGTTTCTCGTCCTATCAAGCTTTCGATTGGTAAGGAGTTAGTCTCTTATCTTGATGAGCGGCCCGAACTAGGCTTTTACATAAATTAAAAACAAGTTCCGGATATGTCAATGATATGAAGTAAAGAACGACGTTTTTCTTTGTTACTGAAAGTTGAACGAAAAAGGGAAGAGTTTTTTCTATCTTTATTCGTCTGTTTTGAGAACTTTCGTAACTTTACCAACGTTATGGTATTAATATAACTAGATATATTTAATTAATATAATAATAAGATAAGAGTATGGCTTTAGAAATTACCGACACCAATGTTGAAGGTGTACTAGCAGAAGGAAAACCTGTTGTAATTGATTTTTGGGCACCTTGGTGTGGCCCTTGTAAGATGGTAGGCCCCATCATTGAAGAATTGGCTAAAGAGTATGACGGACAAGTGATCATCGGCAAATGTGATGTAGACGAAAATACAGAACTGCCTGCAACTTATGGCATTCGCAATATACCTACCGTGCTGTTCTTTAAGAATGGTGAGGTTGTTGACAAACAAGTAGGTGCTGTGGCCAAAAGTGTTTTTGAGAGCAAAGTAAAAGCATTAATCTAATTTATAGTATGGGACAGGAAGAGGATATTTGGTCTGATTACGCTGATGATGATAAAACCATTGCGTACATTAAAAACTATCTACCGCAGGAACTTAAAAGTAAGTTTTCCGATGATGAGTTGCTCTATTTCTTAGACCTTATCGACGAGTATTATACTGAGAGTGGCATTCTTGATGCTGAACCTGATGCAGAAGGTTATGTAGACATTGACTTGGAACTAGTGGCCGATTACATTGTAAAAGAGGCTAAAAAAGATGAAATGGGTGAATATGATCCCGAAGAAATTCTTTTTGTTGTTCAGGGAGAGATGGAATATGGCGACTCTTTGGGAGAAGTAGAATAGTCCTGTCTCACCATAGATATAAAAAAAAGCCGAGGCTGGTGTTAATAACGATATCAGCCTCGGCTTTCTTTTTTATATAAATGTATGATCTTCCATTGCATAATATTGATAATCTCTCACAATTGTTTGCAAGAAATGTTCATCGTTTTTAATTGGAGTGCTTATGCCTAGCATGTTTCGCAGTTTGGAAGCTAACAAGGCAATGTGTGATTCTCTATTGCTATTTTTGCTATCGAGTGCTTTTGCTACGACATTAATTTGCTCTAATGATAAGTCCGCCGCTTGTACATAAGTTGGATGGTAATCTTCCCTTAAATAATTGAATTCGTCTAAGCTTACTTGTATCTTTTTATAGTTTTGTTCCTTGATAACCATGGTACCTGCAGCCAGATCACCTATCCTTTGTTTATTCTTGGTAAGCAATATCACCAATAAGCCCAACCCACTGGTTAGAGGAACATCCACAAGAAACAAAAGCCAACGGAGCAAGTATGAGCTTATAGTAGGAGTTGAACCATCTATCTTCACCACACGTATACCTAAAATACGTTTCCCCACACTTTGCCCTTGATTAAAAACTTCACATAACAGTGAGTAGCAGAAGGCCGGCAAGTATAAGACGAGAAGTAGTAATGTATTTGCTGTGCTCGAAATGCTTCTGTTTACAGACTCCAGAAAGGTGACAGTGGCTAAAATATAAACGATAAGCAGGATAATATCAATGGAGCGAGCCAATATCCGTTCGCCTGCACTTGCGGGTGTTTGGTCTATCTGGACAAACTGCCCGGTTAAAATATTCGATTCTGACATTAATTGCTAAATATTTTACGTATTCGATTGCAAATATATTATAATTCCCTTACTTTTGCTTTCAGTATCAAAGAAAAGTTTTTCCTGATTTTAGGGACATCATGAAAGAAGTAACATTTATACGTCTGAATATAACTAGATGGAAAGAGGCCGAGACTACTATTGAGCAATCTAATGTGCTTAGTCCTGACTTGCTTGCAGATGTATATACTGAAATCACCACTGATCTGGCTTTTGCACAAACTCATTATCCGAACTCCCGCATCACAATTTACCTTAATAATCTGGCTTCTGCACTTCATAATAAGCTTTATCGTAATAAGCGCGAGAAGTGGACAAGAATTTATACGTTTTGGGGCACTGAGGTTCCCCAGGTCATGTATTCCGCCAGAAAAGAACTACTCATCTCATTTCTTATTTTTATAGTGAGTGCTTTTGTCGGAATGTTATCTGCACTAAATGATGATAATTTCGTTCGGCTCATTTTGGGCAACGGTTATGTTGATATGACTTTAGATAACATTGCCCGTGGAGAACCGATGGCCGTTTATGATCAAAGTGGAGAATTATCGATGTTTTTGGGTATTACTCTCAATAATATCGCCGTTTCTTTCAGAGTATTTATCATGGGAGTATTGACTAGCTTTGGCACCGGATATATGCTTTTTACAAATGGAGTAATGTTAGGAGCATTTCAAACATTCTTTGTTCAGAAAGGATTGGTTGCTGAATCGATGCTGGCCGTTTGGCTGCATGGAACACTTGAAATATGGGCCATTATTGTTGCCGGAGCTGCGGGAATTGCATTGGGTAATGGTTGGCTTTTCCCCGGTACATATAGTCGCCTGACTTCATTTAAGCATGGAGCTAAAAAAGGACTTAAGATAGTGATAGGTACAGTCCCCATTTTTATTATGGCCGGATTTATAGAAGGATTTCTAACCCGACACACCTGGTTGCCTGATCTGTTAAGGCTCAGCGTGATTTTGCTTTCTATCGCTTTCATTGTATTTTACTATATTTATTTACCAAATAAAAGATCTCATGGACACTCAAAAAACTAAGATTGTTTTTTATGCGAAGCGGAATTTCGGAGAAAAAATGAATGCTTCCTTTGACTTTATTAAAGAAAACTGGAAACCAATACTTAAGTACATTACTTATCTGTTGCTTCCTTTGTGTTTGTTACAAGCTCTAAGCATTAATGGATTAATGTCCGGAACTCTTAATGTGGCAAGTCTGCAACAGAATCCCGGTGTTGCTCCCGGACTCGAATCATTTGGAATCATGTTTTTTGTTAGTTATGGAGCAATGATACTTTGTGCCATGATCGGTAGTGCATTGATAACTTCTTTGCTGTATGCGTTGATTCAACTTTACAATAGCAGAGAAGAACGTTTGGTGGAGATCACGATGAAGGAATTGAGAGCTCCTTTGATGCACAACCTGAAGCGTTATTTTATACTCGTGCTTGCGCTTATACCAATAACAATAGGTGTTTTTGCTCTCATTGCTATTTTGGGTAGCCTCGTGCCTTTGTCATTAGTTCTCTTAATACCTGCTCTGATAGCTTGCATGATTCCAATAATGCTTTTACCCCCTATTTATTTGTTCGAGAAAGTAGGAGTATGGTCTGCATTTGCTAAAGCATTCCGTTTAGGATTTGCAACTTGGGGCGGTATCTTTGCTATCGTGTTTATAATGGGGATTATTGCCGGAATATTACAAGGTATTACTATGACACCTTGGTATGTGGCAACTATTGTGAAGTATATGTTCACTTTAAGTGATCCGGGCAGTGCCGTGGGAGTCTCTCCTTTGTATAATCTGCTTGTTTATTTATTAGCTGTATTGCAGTCATTTGGTATGTATTTGGCTATGACTTTTACTCTTGTTGGCTTGGCTTATCAGTATGCGCATGCCAATGAGGTAGTAGGAAATGTTTCCGTAGAGAGTGATATTGATAAATTTGAGCAGCTTTGATCAGTAGTATTGGATGAAGCAGATAACCGATACCTTGATTTGTGACACGGGGCGAATTGCTGTATGGCAGTCCGACCCCGATTTCGACTATAACCGTGAATTGGTAAAGCCTGAAATGGATCTTATTCAATGGGTCTCGTCCTGGTTTGGCGACTGGCTGAGCAAAATATTCGGCCACACTTTTGCTTCTAAATATACCGGAGTTGTGTTGATCGTACTCTTACTGCTTATTGTCGTCCTGATTGTTTGGTTCGTATACCGTAAACGTCCCGAATTGTTTATGCGTTCACGCAAATATGCTGTGCCATACAGTATTGAAAATGATACCATATATGGAGTGGACTTTGAGAAAGAAATCGCAGACGCTCTTTTACGAGATGATTTTAAGGAAGCTTCCCGTTTGCTCTATTTACAAACACTAAAGTGGCTGGCGGACGAAGGTCGGATAGATTGGCAACTTTACAAAACTCCTACCGAATATATCTATGAGATTAAGGTAGAAGAACAGCGCTTCTCTTTCAGAAGACTAACCAATCGTTTCCTTAGGGCACGTTACGGTAATTTTGAGGTCTTCGAATCTGAATTTCGTGAAATGAAAGCCTTGCAACAAGAAATGATGAAAGGAGGGTGGGATGAAAAGTAGTCACCTCTTCATTCTTTTCATCTTGTTGTTTCTCGGAGTAATGGTTTGGACGGAATATCACTTACCTAAGCAATTTATATGGACGCCCACTTTCAGCCGATACGACAAGCAACCATTTGGTTGTGCTGTTTTTGACGATGTACTTTCATTGTCTATGCCGAAGGGTTATTCACTTTCCAAAGAAACATTTTATCAGATTTCTACTAATGATACTACATCCCGTAGAGCTATTTTGGTTGTAGCTCAGGATATCGATTTGAGGCAGGTAGATGTTGCTGCGGTGATGCGATTAGTCGAGCGGGGCAACAAACTGATATTGGTTGCTTCTTCTTTTAGTTCCTTGTTATGTGATACCTTGGGCTTTGGGGTGTCGTACAGTTATTTTAATCCTTCTTCTTTGAAACGACAAGCGTCTTCCATGCTTCTAACTCGTGATACACTTCAATGGGTGGGCGACTCTACTTATACTTCACAAGTCTATAGTTTTTATTCGCAACTATGTGCCGGTTTTTTTGTTAAATCCGATTCTACTTTTCAGATGTTGGCAAACAATCGTTTGACCAGACGAGAGGAAATCGCTTCGCATATGCTTGAAATGGCCAAAGATTCCACCGGAAGCAAAAAGCGCATTGTTCGTAGAGATTCTATTGATGGTTCAACGACAAGATCGGGTGCGGTGGTGCTTTCCAGAAAGACAGGTGAAGGCGAAATTATATTAGTTAGTACTCCCTTGCTGTTTACCAACTACGGTATGCTTGATGGGCACAACGCCGCCTTTTTGTTTCGTGTTTTGTCTACGGCTAAAGATCTTCCTCTTGTGCGAACCGAAGCCTATTCTGTCACTGCGCAAGGAGAACAGTCTCCTTTTCGCTATTTCTTATCTCGTCCTCCACTTCGCTGGGCATTGTATCTCACAGTCATTGTTTCGCTTCTCTTTATGGCATTTACGGCTCGGCGCAGGCAAAGAGCAATCCCTGTGGTAAGGCCACCGGCTAATAAAAGGCTGGAGTTCGTTCAACTGATTGGAACGCTGTATTTTCAGAAAAAGGATTACTCTGATCTGGTACGCAAGAAGTTTATCTTTTTTGCTGAAACCTTGCGAAAGAGCCTTCAAATTAACGTAGAAAATGTTGATGATGACGCTTGGCTTGCAGCTAAGATTGCGACAAAAACCGGAATGGAGGAAGAGGCAATACACCGGTTTTTCGTTCGGATTCGCCCTGTGTTACAAGAGGAGTTCAATGTCTCCGAAGGACAAATGAGAGAGCTTATTGATGAGATGAATAAGATAATCAATCATTTAAAAAGTATATAAATTAAAAGAAATCATATCGTATGGAAGAAAATGAAGCACGAACGGACCTGACTCTCTTCAATGAGAAGATAAAGGAATTGAAAGCAAGCATTGCTTCGGTCATTGTGGGGCAGGAGCGAACAGTCGATTTGGTGTTGACCACTATCTTGGCAAATGGACATGCGCTGATTGAAGGAGTGCCGGGAGTAGCCAAGACCTTGTTGGCCAAACTGACAGCTCGTTTGATTGAAGCCAACTTCAGCCGCATTCAGTTTACGCCCGATTTGATGCCGAGTGATGTGCTGGGTACAACAGTGTTTAACATGAAAACCAATGAGTTCGATTTTCATCGCGGACCGGTTTTTGCCAACCTGATATTGGTGGATGAAATTAATCGCGCGCCGGCTAAAACACAATCAGCGCTTTTCGAAGTAATGGAAGAGCGTCAAATCAGTATCGATGGTTCCACTTATCCAATGGGCGATCCGTATATCATTCTTGCCACGCAAAATCCGGTGGAACAGGAAGGTACGTATAAGTTGCCTGAGGCACAGCTCGACCGTTTCTTGATGAAGATTACCATGGACTACCCGTCTTTGGAGGAAGAAATTCATATTCTGGAACGCCATCACTCCAATGTATCGCTCGTCAAACTGAATGAAATTCGTCCTATTCTGACTTGTAGCGAATTGCTCGCAATGAGGAAGCAAGCAGAAGAAGTATTTGTCGAACATAGCCTGCTACAGTATATTGCACTGATTGTACAACAAACCCGCACCAGTAAGGCTGTTTATCTGGGTGCGTCTCCGCGTGCATCGGTAGCGTTGCTTCAGGCAGCTAAAGCGTATGCACTTCTGCAAGAGCGCGACTTTGTTACACCCGAGGATATCAAATTTGTTGCCCCTTACGTGCTACAACACCGACTGATACTTACTGCTGAGGCCGAAATGGAAGGATACTCTGCCGTTAAAGTCACTCAACGATTAATTGATAAAGTAGAAGTACCCAAGTAATGTTTCTTACAAAACGTTTTTATCTTTTTGCCCTGCTACTCATCTTGCTACTCGGTGGCGGATACCTGCTTGGTTCCCTGTTTCTAGCCGGACAGTTACTGCTTGCCATATTTATCTTTTGTCTGTTGATAGATGGAGTATTGCTCTATCGGGTCAGAGGCATTAGCGCCGCGAGGCATTGTGCAGAGCGTTTCTCCAATGGCGATGAGAACGACGTACGAATCACTGTTCAGAACAGCTATGCCTTTGCTGTAAGTCTTACCCTGATTGACGAAGTTCCTTTTATTTTTCAGTTGCGTGATCTTTCGTTCCCTCTGTTTTTGCCTAAAGGTGGCAGCGAAACGGTTAGTTATCAACTACGCCCTGTCAGGAGAGGAGAATATGTTTTCGGGCGCATCAGAGTATTTGCTTCTACGCGTCTGGGACTCATCGAACGACGCTTCACTTGCGGAGAGCCGCAGACGGTAAAGGTCTATCCTTCTTTTCTGATGCTTCGCCGGTATGAACTGATGGCTATGAGCAATAATTTGACGGAACTGGGCATAAAGCGGCTAAGACGAGTGGGTCAACATACGGAGTTTGAACAGATAAAAGAGTATGTGAAGGGCGATGATTATCGCATGATTAACTGGAAAGCCAGTGCCAGACGTCATGAACTGATGGTGAATGTGTATCAGGATGAACGTTCGCAACAAATATACAGCGTGATTGATAAAGGACGTATCATGCAGCAAGCTTTTGCCGGGATGACGTTACTCGATTATTCCATCAATGCCTCCTTGGTACTTTCGTACGTTGCCATGCGAAAAGAAGATAAAGCGGGATTGATCACCTTCAATCAGGAATTTGATACTTTTGTGCCTGCTTCCCGACAAAGCGGGCAACTGCAACGATTACTCGAGAACCTTTATAAGCAAGATACTTCTTTTGGAGAGACCGATTTTTCTTCACTTTGTGTGCATTTGGGTAAGCACATCAGCAAACGTAGCTTCTTGGTGCTATATACCAACTTCGATAGTCTAAACAGTATGAACAGGCAACTTCCGTATCTTCGCCAACTCGCTCGTCAGCATTGTTTGTTGGTGGTTATCTTTGAAGATATGGAATTGAAAACGTTTATTGCCGATCAACCTCAAAGTACTGAAGAGTATTATCATCGGGTTATTGCCGAAAAGTTTGTTTTCGAAAAACGTCTTATCATCTCCACTCTCAAGCAGAATGGTATTTATGCATTGCTTACCACACCGGATAAACTCTCGATTGATGTGATCAATAAATATCTTGAAATGAAGAATCTTCAGCTATTGTAGAAAAAGAAAAGAGACATGCCCACGAGAATGATACCCAGTACGCCGTAAAACAATCTGGCACGCTTGCGGCCCACATTGCGTACAATCAGTTGGGCATTCTGCGCATTGAAGAACCAATCCCAATTGAGTGCGGCTGCAAGTATCGCAACGATACCTGCAACAGCAAAAATTCCCTGAACAAAGTACTGCGGATTCATAATTGGTTCATTGTAACCGTTCTGCTCCCGTCTTCTTGCTCCTCAATGGATACTTTAATGGTATTTCCCGGTAATAATTCCTCTACCAGTTCCGGCCATTCGATGAAGCAAAGCGCACCGCTATAAAAATAATCTTCGTATCCCATATCATAAACCTCTTCCAGTTTATTGATGCGATAGAAGTCGAAATGATAAATCAGTTCGGCCGTCTCTTCCGAACGATATTCGTTCACAATGGCAAAGGTGGGAGAATTAATCACGTCGGTTACGCCCAGTTCTTCGCAGATCGCTTTTACGAAAGTAGTCTTTCCGG
Source organism: Bacteroides sp. UBA1317 (assembly GCA_002307035.1). Classification (GTDB taxonomy): domain Bacteria; phylum Bacteroidota; class Bacteroidia; order Bacteroidales; family Bacteroidaceae; genus Bacteroides. Next base: position 13,414 of record DBTL01000007.1, on the reverse strand, counting down.
CACCCATCTTGCCGTAGAGGGCAAAGACAGTATTCTCATCTATGGCAGCAATAAACTTCTTAGCTGCTTCGTGAATTTGGTCTAAAGATTCAATTTTGATTTCCATTCTATTTTTTATTTACTGTTTTTATCTGCCAATCTTTTAGTTATTGAGAAGAAAAGACTTCTTCCTCCTTTGCACATCGCATAGATGATGATGGAGAAGAAAATGATGGAAGCTCCCGAAGGCACATTCAGAAAGTAAGAGATGAACAATCCACCCAAACAGCCCAGATAACCGATACCGATGGAGAACCAGATAATTCGTTTAAACTTATAGGTAAACAGATTAGCTGTCATTTGCGGGATGGTGAGTAGCGAGATGGCAAGTACGATACCTACCATGCGTAGGCATGACACGATGGTGAGGGCAATAAACATCATCAGTATGTACTCCAAGAAAACGACCGGAAGACCTTGCGAACGAGCAAACTCACGGTCGAACGCTACGTGAATAATGGGGTGGATAAATAGCGTGAAGAAAAGAATGAGCACCAATGCAAGTACGGCCAACAAAAGAATATCCGTTTGCGTTATGGTAAGTATATTACCAAATAGATAGGCCGAGAGATCGGGCGCAAAACCGGGTGAGAGGAAGCTGAACATGATGCCCAGTGCCATACCCAATGTCCAGAGCACGGCAATGGCTGAATCCTCTCTCATGTCTTTACGCTTGCTGAGCCACTCTACGCCAAAGGCCGACAATACCGAAAAGACTGCTGCCGACAGGATGGGAGAGATACCGGCAAACAGTCCGATGCCGATGCCTCCGAAAGAAGCATGGGTGATGCCTCCGCTGATGAACACCAACCGCCGCGTGACGATGTAGGTGCCAATAATACCGCAGGCAATACTAGCCAGAAAACTGCCGAGCAATGCATGTTGAAAGAATGTATATTGTAGTAAATCCATCATGTCGTATTAGTTTCTTCGTTCCCCGATAATCAGGAAGATTTCTTCTTTAAGCTCATCAGGTAAGTTGACTCCTCTCAATTGCAAACTGCGTACCCATCCGGCTACATCGACATCCTTCATCGTATAGAATACATCACGAAACTGGTCTGCTTGTTCAGAAGTATATTTGTCGGACTCTTTGCCAATATACTCATCCAGCTCTTCATCATCGTAGTATTCTATTTTCTTGCTAACGGCTGCCAACAGACTGTCACGCTCGCACGTTTCATGTTGACCACAACATTCTACGTCTAGCTCTTTTGCTTCGGGAAACTCATTTAATTCTCCCTTATCTATCTTTTTCTGTAAGCTTTTGTTGCGTATGTATCCTAGCGCCAAGGCTATGACAGCAAGCAATAATAAGCCAATAACAAGTATCCACATAATTAATTTAGGAATTTCTGCAAAGTTACTTATTTAATTGTATTTTTGTGCCTTTGATAAAGCGAAAACATGATTAAGAACAAATGCAACACATATAAGTTCGGACTGGTAACTGCTTCTGCTTTTGTAGTAGCCAATATGATTGGAACAGGTGTCTTTACCTCACTAGGCTTTCAATTGATGGGAACTACAAACTTTGTTTCTATCATGTTACTTTGGCTATTGGGCGGAATAATAGCGCTTTGTGGCGCGCTTGTCTACGGCGAACTTGGTGCTGCCATGCCTCGTTCGGGTGGAGAGTATCACTATCTGCGTGAGATCTATCACCCGATGCTTGGATTCATGTCCGGCTGGGCATCATTTATTGTTGGCTTTGCCGCTCCTGTTGCATTGGCTTGCATGGCTCTGAGTACCTACCTTTATAAAATGTTTCCGGTGCTTCATCCCATGGCTGTGGCACTTTGTGTTCTCTTTTTGGTGACGCTGATCCATGCTTATGATGTAAAAATGGGTGGAACCGTACAACGCATTTTTACCTTCTTTAAAGTCCTTGTCATACTTGGCTTTATCGTTTGCGGTCTCTCTCTTCCCACGGCTCCCCAAAGCATTACTTCGTCGCTTGCCGAGTTTTCTTTCTCCGACGTGTTTTCAACCGGTTTTGCTGTTTCTCTCGTCTGGGTTTACTACGCCTATTCGGGTTGGAATGCTTCGGCTTACATGGCCAATGAGATTCGTGACCCTCAACGTACCATTCCCCGTTCATTGCTCATCAGTACCCTCATTGTTACGCTACTTTATCTATTGCTCAATGCTGTTTTTCTTTATTCAACTCCTGTTGCGGCAATGACCGGGCAGGTAGAAGTAGGACTCATTGCCGCACAATACATCTTTGGGTTGAACGGAGGAAGAGTAATGGGGTTGCTCATTGCTCTGTTGCTGGTTTCGAGTATCAGTTCCATGGTCTTTTTGGGGCCGCGGGTTTCACAAGTGATGGGCGAAGATACTTACATCCTGCGTGCTTTATCAAAGAAATCAGCCAAAGGAACGCCTTATGTGGCTATCTGGGCGCAGTTTGTTATCAGTGCGCTGCTCATTATTACCGATTCTTTCGAGTTAGTTACAAAATATACGGGAATCACGCTTTCATTTTTCGCCCTGCTTACGGTAATTGGCGTCTTTGTTCATCGTCATCGTTTTCCACAAGCAGAGCGTCCATACCGCACGTGGGGTTACCCCGTTGTGCCATGCGTGTTTATCGTTCTCATTCTTTGGTCCATCGTTTACCTGGTGTGCGAGGATTATACAAATACCTTTATCCATGATCAGCAATCAGCGATGTGGATGAGTCTGATGAGTTTAGCAACTCTGCTCACCGGTATGGGCCTTTATCTATTGAATAGACTAGTACTTCATTCTAAAAATAAAAAATAAGCGTTCTATATGAAAATCAAACTAAACTACTTAGTGTTGGCTGTTGCGTTGCCTATGTGTCTGGCATCCTGCGAGCCTAAAAAGAAACAGGCTGTGCCTGTAGCGGAACCCATTGCTGTGGTTAGCGATACGAGTGAAACAAACGAAGTGAAGCCGGTGCCCGATGAGGCATTGAACAATGCGGCCCGATTTGTAGCCGGACTTCCGGTGAAAAACGACAGCAGCAAACTCTATGATTTAATGGAAACTGAAGCATGGAAGACGCATGCCCGCAATATGGATCAGATTTGGAATGCCTTTCAGCAAACAGCTCCCAAGTTGATGGCGTTCAGGCAAAACGAATTAGCCGATATTAATGCTCGTTGCCATACGTTGTTCTACCCGTTTGGTGGTCCCGATTATCTTTTCCCCAATACTTTTTTCCCTGAGATGGATACTTATTTTCTAATTGGCTTGGAACGTCCGGGCCGTCCTATCAATGTTGATAAGCCTTCAACAGCGACCTATCGGTTGTATCAAAATGCGGTATCAGATATTCTAAACTTAAGCTTTTTCCGTACGGATGATATGAAACAAGAACTCTTCAACGATACAATAGATGGTGTCGTTCCTATTATCTCCGTATTAATGGTTCGCTCGGGTAGAGAGATTGTCAGCATCCGCAACGTGAAGATTACCGATGAAGGTAATATTGCAGATACAAATGAAGATGGTAGCCCCATCGTTCGTGGCACAGGTATGGTGGAATTTAAGTATTTTCGTAGCGGAACAAGGAAACTACAGACGCTTTATTATCTTTCTACAGACTTGAGCAATGGTGGTTTTCCTCACAAAAAACCTTTATTGGCTTATCTTGATAAGTTTGATGCAACCACTACGGCAACTTTCATCAAGTCGGCTTCCTACCTGATGCACGTCACCTATTTCTCTGCCATTCGTCAGGCGGTTTTAGATCATTCATCGGCTGTGCTGCAAGATGATTCGGGAATTCCATTGCCTTTCTATAACCCCGAAGAATGGGACGTTACTCTTTATGGCACATTCTTGAAGCCCATCTCCATGTTTGCCAAGTATGTGCAACCCGAACTACGTGCTGCTTACGAACAAGCTGACCCTAAGCCATTGAACTTCCGCATTGGCTATGCACGTCAATCGAATCTGCAAATAGCCCGCAAGAAGTAGCGACGTGGTGTTATAGGAAAACCTACAACAAAGGCTTCATATGTCTACGGACACACAAAGCCCTATTTAGTTTCAATACGTGGAAACGAATGGTTTCCTTCCCTTAAAATAAAAGTTTCTACGTATTGAAACGAATGGTTTAAAGGTATGAAAACTTTGGCTTCAAAGTAAGAGAGGCAGTTAATCTTGTTCTATATAGAATCCGGCAGAACGTAAATCGTCCCAATATCCGGGATATGACTTTGTAACTACGCTCGGTTCGTCAATACGTATTTGTGGAAAGCAAATGACGGCCGGAGCAAATGCCATCGCCATACGGTGATCTTCGTAAGTCTTGATCACCGGCACTTCTTGCGGTTGGCAACGCTCGCCATCCCATAGTAAAACGGAGTTGTCTTCATCCCGCAATACGTAACCCAGTTTTTCCATTTCGGCAATAAGTGCCGCAATGCGGTCGGTCTCCTTAATCTTTAAACTCTGCAGACCCGTGAAACGAAACGGAATGTTCATCAGTGCACAAGTAACTACAAAGGTTTGTGCCAAATCGGGTATGTCGATAAAATCCTCATCTAACCTTTCAGCCTTAAAGCTCGTTTTATGAAGTGTTACGCCCCTATCTGTAAATTCAGTTGCTATACCTAGTTTAGCAAACACCTCTGTCCCTCGGCTGTCACCCTGATAACTGTTGCGGAAGAGTCCTTTTAACTCAATCTTGGCAGTAGATGAAAGTGCGGCAATCTGATACCAGTAAGAAGCAGCGCTCCAATCGCTTTCCACTGTAAACGGCATATCCTTATAAGGCTGAAGCTGCACGCGGATGCTACAGTCTGAACACCAATCGGCCGCGGCACCAAAATCTTTCATTAATTGCAGGGTAAGATTAATGTACGGGCGTGAAATGATATCGCCTGTGAGATGAACTGTAAGCCCTTGCTCCAAAGCAGGCCCAATCATCAACAAAGCCGAAATATATTGTGAACTAACATTTCCTTTTAGTGTAATCTCATTGGCCGATAGCCGGCAACCCGTGATGCGAAGAGGAGGATACCCCTCGTTATCCACATACTCAATTTGCGCTCCCAATTCCCGAAGCGCATTCACCAATATGAGAATAGGACGTTGCTGCATGCGAGCTGTCCCCGTAATGGTATGCGTGCCCGGCGTTACGCTTAGGTAAGCCGTTAAGAATCGCATAGCAGTACCTGCTGCCATAATATCTATTACCTCATTACCTTCCGTCAACGCCTTAATCATTACCTGCGTATCGTCACAGTCCGACAAGTTGCCCGGCACGATTGTTCCTTTAGCCAATGCATGAATAATAAGAGCCCGATTGCTAATGCTTTTGGATGCGGGAAGCTGTATGGAAGCCTTTGGTTGTGAAGGAGTAGATAGTTTGTAGCGCATAATTTCAGGTTTGATAGACAATGATTCTGAATGCAAAAGTAGGAATAATTAGTTAGATTATTGTGTGGGCTTGGGAAATAGTGCTTCATCTCCATCGAATTTATGCTTGTTTTTTGTTAAGTTGGATCCATGAAAAAAAGTTGAACTTTTGAAAATCCAATTTATTTAGTTTTTGGTTAGAACATTATCTTTTGGAGAATACGAGTCTATATTTTTAAGAAAAATGAGCGATTTGTATTTTGTGTTTTATTTTATTTTTTCTACTTTTGTACGATTATTTACAGACTATAACTTGACTATTATGAAGACTTTATTATTTATTATTTCGGCTATTTTATTTGTTTCTTGTGAGAAAAGTGAGGAAAATCCCGTTAAGTTAGATAATACTCAAATTGGGATTGAAAAGATTACTCTAAATGGGAAAGACTATGCTCCTAACCCCGGCAGTTTTTTAATTAGTGCGGATGATCTGAAATTAACCAATGCATCAGTTTTCTGGGAGAGTGCTACAGTGGAGTATTATTGGATCTCAACTGAAGAACTTTCATCAGTCTCAGTAACTTGTAGTAACTCAACAGCCCTCGTAGAAGTTAATTCAGCAAAATCTAATCAGCTCTGGAAGATCTATACGATAACAATAACTACTACAGAGCCTGAGGCAAAAGTTGTTTATACTATCATAGATGCTTTGATATAAATGTGTATTATGCGTCGCCAGTGAATTTGTGGATATTTATCGCCAAGTGGTGCTGTTAATGCAAAGGAGCATAAAGAACTTATATAAAGATGAATAAATCAAAAATTGAGAGAGTTACTTTCTACAGTGAAGCACTAGGTAAAGAGATGTCAATGCTGGTGTATCTTCCTGAAGGTTACGATCGTTTAGATCCTCTTCCTGTACTATATTTCCTACACGGAAGAAGTGGTGATGAAAATATAATGCTGGAAACAGGTCTAAGCAGTAAGGCAGACAGGATGATAAAGAATGGCAAAATCAAGCCAATGATAATTGTTTCTCCCAGAATTGATAATAGTCGAGGAATAAATTCATCTTTAATTTGTCAAGAGGTGCTCGATCGCAATTCCCTGATTATAAATCTGGGAATGTATGAAGATTATCTTATACAAGAAGTAATACCTTTAATCGATAAAACGTTCAATACCATAGAAGATCGGGAAGGCAGATATATAGGTGGGGCATCTGCCGGAGGCTATATAGCCCTTCACAATGTATTCCGGCATCAGCACCTGTTTTCTAAAGTAGGAGGGCACATGCCTGCTTTAGAGCTGACACTTGAAGAGGAAGATAAAGGCTATTTTAGAGATATAAGTGTGTGGAAAAAGTATGACCCGATATGTATTGCAGCAAATAATACTATTTCTTCTGATATTGATGTTTATCTTGATGCCGGAGATAAGGACGAAGGTCGATTTTATGAAGGTTGTTCTGCTTTGCATCAAATATTGAAAGAGAAGGGTGTCAGTTCTCAGAACTATATATTCCCGGGTCATCATAGTGTTGAATATATTGAATCGAACATTGAGAAATATTTAATGTTCTATGGAAGTTCATTATTATGATAAAGAAATTACAGCCGATACAGATTGATTATGTTGAACAAATTATGCAGATGGTTCGTGCGGTAACTTTACGGATGAATAGTCAGGGCATTTATCAGTGGGATGAGGTATACCCGGATGAAGAAACCATTATAAATGATTTGGAGAAAGGCTTTGGGTATGGTTATTTTGAGGAAGATAGATTGTGTGCCTACCTGGCTGTTAATGAATATTGCGACTCTGAATATGATGCCGTGGATTGGGAAGTGAGAGAAGGGGAATTTCTTATATTGCATCGACTGTTGGTTAATCCAGAGCAACAGGGGAAGGGCATTGCTAAGAAGTTGCTTGCTTTCGTGGAAGATTATGCCTTGCAAGCAGGCTATGCCACTATCCGCTTGGATGCTTTCGCTACCAACTCGAGTGCGCTAGCACTCTATGAGGGCAGAGGATATAGAAGGAGGGGAATCGTATCGTTCAGAAAAGGTTTTTTCTATTGTTATGAAAAATGCTTGAATGCATAGAAAGGAATAATCGTTGCCAAACCATTCTTTACTTATATTACATTTGTTGTAATATAAGTGAAAGATCATGCAAGAAAAAGCTTGTTTTTTCAGGAGGTGTATGTAGTAATAATTCCACGTATAATAGAAACCTAAAATTAACTATGAAAAAGATATGAAAGATAATGTTGATCGTGAAACTATAATAGATATATTGCATGTATCTATTATAGTTATATTATCATTAATTTATGCGCTATTATTTACTCTTGATCCATTGGGAAAAGATTATAGCCAAGCAATGATAATGGGTCTGCTAACTGGGTTGTTTATTCTTGGTCAATTGCCTTTTATAAAACGAAGAATAAAACGGACTTTGTTTTTGTCGTTAATTATGGTAATACAAATTGTGATATATCTTGTGATTTGAATGCCTTGATGGATTTAAACGATCCTAGTCAAAGTCTTGGCGAAAGGGTGTTAATGCATTTCAAAAACTCATGGATCTTTACGTTTTTGATTCATTATCTGTTCTAAAACAATTGGAAAGTTATAATTGTTTTCTTGCTGATAATCAGGTGAAGGATTATAATTAGATATATAACCTTGAGAATGAGAAAAAACTCTATATTTGCATATAGTCTCAAAGACTGGTAATATATAAAAAAGTAACCCTATGACTGAAAAAGAACGCTATTGGAAATATTCTCTGATTGTTATTGTACTAGCTCTGGGAGCACTTTTATTCTTTGAACTTACACCCTATCTGAGCGGTATATTAGGAGCTTTTACCATCTATATTATGCTGCGAGGTCAGTTGATGTATCTCACAGAAAAGAGACGAATGAAACGTAGCTTAGTGGCAATACTTCTTTTATTGGAATCTATTCTTTGTTTTCTGATACCTTTATCTCTATTTGTATGGCTGGTTTTAACCAGATTGGAAGGTATAAATCTTGACGAAGCCGCACTTGTTAACTCTGCTCAGCATGTCGCTGATTTGGTACAACAAAAAACCGGTTATGATGTACTTGTTAAGGATAATATAACATCTGTAGTTAATTTTCTGACTCAAATAGGACAGAGTTTTATGGCTGGCTTAGGTAGCTTTGTGATGAATCTGTTTATCTTGGTCTTTGTTCTTTTCTTTATGTTGCTCGGCGGTAATAAGATGGAAAAATACGCTTATGACTTATTGCCCTTTAGTGATAAGAATAAAAGGTATGTGCTGAGAGAGATTAATTTGATTGTGAAGTCGAATGCGCTTGGCATCCCTTTGTTGGCTTTGATACAAGGAGGAGTGGCAATGATTGGTTATTTTATCTTTGGAGCTCCCAATGCTTTCTTTTTCGGGGTTATAACTTGTTTCACCACGATTATCCCTATGGTAGGAACAGGACTAGTGTGGCTTCCTTTATCCATTTATCTGGCTTTGTTGGGCGATTGGGCGCAAGCCATCGGACTGGCTGCTTATGGAATTATTGTCATTACGAATGTAGATAATCTCATACGCTTTATGTTGCAGAAGAAGATGGCAGATATACATCCTTTGATCACTGTCTTTGGAGTGATTATAGGCCTTTCGTTGTTTGGTTTCTTAGGAGTTATTTTTGGGCCACTATTGTTGTCTGTATTTATCCTTTGTGTTGATATGTGTAAGAAAGAATACCTTGATTAAGAAATTTGCTCTTCAATGATACTTTGAAAGTCTTTCCAGACTGCTGTATGGGCATAAGTTGCATAAACTCCTGCAGGAACATATAGTTTACAACGATTTTTAGCTACTCCGTTGAATGCACCAGAGGTTACGTTTGGTGGTACCGAAGCCTTGCAATGTATTTCAGTCAATGCGGAACAGTCTTTAAAAGCGTGATATCCAATGCTGCTGAGACTGTCTGGAAGAATGACGGTGTTTAGTGCGCTACAGCCATGAAAGGTGTTGTCTTCAATGGAAATTATGCCACTAGGTAGCGTGATAAGTGACAGGCTTGTACAACCAAAGAATGCTGCTTCACCAATGAAGGTAACAGCATCGGGGATGGTGATGTTTGTTAGTTTGAAACAATCGTAAAACGCCCATCCCTCTATAGATGTTAAGTTGTTTGGAAGGTCGACAGAGATTAATCCTTCACAATCCATAAAAGCATTTTCACGGATTGAAACGATGCTTTCGGGGAGAGTAATAGCGGCTAAAGCTGTGCAACCTCTGAATGTCTGGTCACCAATAGAAGTAACATTATTAGAAAGAGTAACAGAGGTTAATGCTGCGCAGTTTCTGAAGGCCTGATCACCAATAGAAGTTACTCTGTTAGAAATATGGATTGAAATTACTCCGGTGCAATCCTTGAACGCTTGGTCGCCAATTACAGTCACATTATCAGGAATGGTAAGAGATGTCACTCCTGAACAACCAAGAAACGCAGCTTCACCAATAGCACTTACACCATCGCCTATCGTTAATGCACTTAATCCCGAACAATTTGAGAATGCACTTCTGCCTATTATTCCGCGAGGTATAATGACCGAAGTTAATCCTATACAGCCTTCGAATGCACCATTCTCTATTGACATAACACTTCCAGGGATGTTAATCTCTGTCAGTCCCGTACAATCGGAAAAAGCTTTTTTGCCAATACTCTTAGCTGTATTGGGTATGGATATCGATGTTATTGTCTCAAAGCCAGATAACATGTAGTCAGGAATCTCATTATTGGCAATAGATGTATAATCCCTCTGTTCGTTGTAAAAACGTCCACCTTCTACTATACTAGCGTCTGTAAGATTAAGAGTTGATAAATTTGCAATGCTACGTATAGTAGTAATATCATCCCCATTAATCTCTCCCGTGATAGTTAAGAGCGTATTTATATTTGTTTGAGCATCAAGTAGTGTGCTTAAATTACCAGCCGTAACATTTATCCTCATAATAATTAATTATAATACCCCTATCTTTGATGGTTAGTTGTTTGATTTTAACTTTGCCAATCCATGGAAATAGTGCAAATTTAATAAAAAGAAGGTTATTCTTTTGTAGAATGCTTATCTTTCTGCTTAGATTGCTTTAAAGGAGGGTTCGCGCATTCGTTTATTGGAGAGGTCTTCATTATTAAGAAAAGAATAAATTGTTAATTAAGTTTAATAACGTTATGTTTGTGTAACAACTGTACCAAAGGAAAGGTCTAATCAATTATTGATTAATTTAAAGTTATGTTATCATGAAAAAAGGTTATTACATTTTTATTTGTTTTGTAGGATATTTGTTTACTTGCGTCAGTGTAAATGCGCAAGTGGGTTCTGTACATCTTACTGTAGAACTACCCGGCAGTGGTATTCAAAAAGATTCTGCTGTATTTATTGCTGGTTCTTTTAATGGATGGAACCCGCGAGACAGTAACTATTGTATGAAACGGATTGATAGCAAGCATTATACTTTGAAAATCCCCTGCTTTTATCATAAGAAGTATGAATATAAATACACGCTGGGCAGTTGGGATGCTGTGGAAAGAACTACTGATGGGAAGACAGATATTAATAATCGAACTTTCACCGCCCGTAAGAGATTGAAAATAAAAGATCAGGTGGCTCAATGGAACATTCCTGAACCTGCTATAGCGAAGGATACTGCCAATCAATTAACCGCAAAGCAGATAGAGCTTTTAACTACTTTGAAAGATTCCATAGAGAAAGCAAAACCGGTTATTGTAACTTGTTTGGTAGAGGTCATTCAGAAGATGAACCAAAATTTGCTAGCCGAGCAGCCTAGTGATACGCTTAATAATCAGTATAGCGAAGAACTTGGAGATGCTTTGGGCTCTATCTTCGTATCTCTTGGAGATGTCTTTAAACAAATGGCACAAATACTCACTCCTGAACAGAAACAACAGATTCGTGAGGCTATGAAAGAAGCAAATGCGCCTATGGATCTTCCTAACCTCATTGGTAAATTAGTACCCGAAAAGAAATAACAATCACTGTAGAATATAGCAGATGTCACGCATAAAAAAAATAAGGAGCTAAGTTTGTCACTTAACTCCTTATTGCTCAGCTTGTCGGGGTGAGAAGATTCGAACTTCCGACCACTCGCCCCCCAGACGAGTACTCTAACCGGGCTGAGCTACACCCCGAATTCGGAGCGCAAAGTTACAATTTCATTTCGAAACTCCAAACATTACAACTCCTTTTTTATGCATTTTCTTTGGCTTAACGATTGTTCTATACTCCCATACACTCCCGATAGAAGTCGAACATTTCGAAGATTTCCTCCTTACTTGCTGTCTGATTGATACTTACATCTCCTATCTCTTTCAATAGGGTGAAATTGATGACGCCTGCTGTATTTTTCTTGTCGTGTTGCATGTATTCGTAGAGGCGGTCGTATTTGTTGCAGTCAATAACGAAAGTGCCGTAATTCTCTTTAATGAATTGGATGGTCTGCCGCATTTTATCTTTAGGGAAACCTACCTTGATGTGCGAAAGGTAGAGCTCGCAAACAATGCCCCAAGCTACAGCGTATCCGTGGAGTACATGGCGATCTTCGGCAAGGGAGAGACTTTCAAAAGCATGACCAACAGTGTGCCCGAGGTTAAGTGCTTTGCGTATGCCATGTTCAAAGGGATCTTGCTCTACAATATCTTCTTTCACTTGAACGGATTGTCCAACGAGTTGCTTGAGGCGGGCGTAATCAATTTGCTCGGTTGGAAAAGAAAGTAATTCGGCCCAATGAGCGGTGGTGCTGATAAGGCCATGTTTCAACATTTCGGCATAGCCGGAAAAGAAATTGTTGGTGTCCAAGCTGCGGAGAAATTCTGTTTCAATAAGTACAGAATTTGCGGGAGCAAATGAACCAATCTCGTTCTTTAGTCCGTTGAAGTTAATACCTGTTTTGCCACCTACGGAAGCATCGATCATAGCTAGGAGCGTGGTTGGAATGTTGATATAGGGAATGCCTCGCTTAAAAGTTGCAGCGGCAAATCCTCCCAGATCGGTTACCATTCCGCCTCCTACGTTGATTAAAAGGGAGTGTCGACTGGCTCCTTTTTCGCTCAACGTTTGCCACACTCCGGCTAGTGTTTCAAGGGTTTTATGCGTATCTTCAGCACCCATGATAATTTCTTCGGCACCTTTTAAAGATGAAACTAGTCTGAGAGGGGGCATGCATAGGGCGGTGGTGTGCTCGTCGGTCAAGATAAACAGTTTATCGTGCGGGCATTTTTCAATGGCACGTGCGAGACTTGTTTCGAGGCTCTCGCATAGGATGACATCTTGTTTACTCATAATTGATGAATGGTTTCTTATGTGTGCAAAGATAGGATTTAAGAAGCAGAACTTAAAGCACAGAACTTAAAAAAGCAAAAAGCTTGTCCATAAAAGCAGAGAACTTTTTTATTTATATAAACAAAAAACTATCTTTGTCTTAATAAAAAATGAAAAGAAAATGAAAGCGATGTTGCCTGTTTTTTGTCGTCCATTAGGATATGTTATCCTTGTATTGTCCCTCTTTTTCCCGTTTCTGCTAGTGATGCAAGGTGCGGTGACCGATAGCAACTTTCTTTTCTATAAAGAATGTACTAAGCTATTAATGATGTTAGGTGCATTGATGATTCTTTTAGCTTTGACTAAAGATGAATCGCAAGAGACAGAACGGATACGTGTGAATGCAATGAGATATGCTGTCTTTCTGACTATTCTTGTTGTTTTTGGAGGAATGCTTTATCGGGTTGCGATTGGTGATTTGATGTCTGTGGATACTTCTTCTTTCCTTACTTTTCTGGTCATGAATGTGATTTGTTTGGAATATGGCATTAAGAAAGCGACTGTAGACAAACTTTTTAAAAGATAATTGCATCATTGATTAAACCTTTTGAACTATTGTTTGTCAAAAAAGCAATTGTTATTCAATCAATATACACAGGCTAATGAGAAAAATTATCGTTGGGATGGTACTACTACTGGTA
>DBTL01000077.1 GCA_002307035.1 Bacteroides sp. UBA1317 | reverse complement strand
ACGCTGATCTCGTACATTCAACACGTTGAAGTTCTATCTTCTTCCCGTTGTAAATTAATCGAAAATCAGGAGCTATCACGAATCTTTTCAAGAGCTGTCTGCATTGTTAGTGCATCACATACGAAAAAGGGCTGAACTCGTAAAAGTACAGCCCTAATTTTGATTCGCTCAAATAATAAAGTTAAGTCTTGTATATTAATAGTTCTTAAGTTTCCAAAGGAGGTACTTGAACTTTTGAAGTCAGAAGATTATTGTACTTCTTCTTTCTTTGCTATGCTTGTTGCTCTAGATATGCTGCGAGCAGCGAAATAACCGATACCACCCCCTTTAATATTGGTCGTTATGTTACTTAATGGACCCCCAAAGAAAGGATTTTCTCCATCTTTTTCATCTTGGCATTGCTCCAGAAAATTGTAATATCCTTTGTTTATGTTTGATAATTCTACCTTAATAACATCTCCATCGGCTACAAACACCATATTGTCATAATCATCATCGTCAACATACTTACCTCTTTCGGATTCATCACTGAAATAACCGATTGAACTGCCTTTAATATATTGATTGTCTAAACTCAAATCGTCAAAAATAATATATTTACTTATTTGATCGTACACGGAATCGTTAATAATATAGCGGCACATATAATAATTATCTCCAACCGGTTCTTGTGCATAGATGTTAAACGAATAATAGTGATAATTGGCTATCTTTTCATAAGAAATATCCATAGAATCCAGTTCTACTTTAGTTTCCATTTTAGCTTCTGCTTCGTATGTATCAAGAGTGCCGTCTGCATTAAAATCTATGGTTACTTTCAAATAGTAAGTTTCCCCCGGTTTTCCGGCTATTTGTGTGGTAGTACGGTATGTGCCTGGTTCATTTGCCACTTCCTGTAATTGATAGGTTTCTCCGTTATCGGAGGAGATCGTTACTGTGGCATTTGATATCTTAGGATTCTTATTTCCTTCAAAATATCCGCTAGAAGCACTCAGATGTATTTCCTGATAAGTCATTTCATCGGTAATTACTCCGTAAATTACGAGAACAGGATCTGCATCATCTGTATCAAGCTCGATGTCTTCCGTACAACTGGTAAAGCTGAGGAGAGCGATAATAATAATTGATAATCGTCTGTAGTGATTATATATATACTGGTATATCATTGTTCTTAAAATTTAAAATTATAGGTGATAGAAGGCACCATGCTAAATAAATAAGTCATTTTTGCATTAGGTATTCCGTTGGATGTATTCTGATCATAGGTAATAATCCATGGGTTTTTTTGTCCGTATGCATTATACAAAGAGAAGTTCCATTCACCTTTCCATTTTTTCCCGGGTTTATGAGACGGTACATAGTTAGCAGATAAATCCAGACGTTGGTAATCCTTTTTTCGATACTCATTTCTTCCCGAATAGATGGGGAAATACTCGCCATTCACTTCAAATCTTCCGGTAGGATAAGAGGTGGGATTTCCTGTTGCATAAACCCATGCAGCAGACAGACTCCATTTCTTAGAAAGCTCATACGAAGCAGAAATGTTTATGCTGTGTGTTTTATCGAAAGGTGAAAGGTAGGTCTTGCCTTCATTTATCTCAGGTATGGTTCTTTCCGAACGCGACAAGGTATAGTTTACAAATCCGGTAAGGCGGCCTGTATTCTTCTTCACCATAAACTCTATCCCGTAGGCTTTTCCTTTACCGGATCTTACTTCTCCTTCCAATTGCTCGTTCAGCAACAGATTGGCATGGTCGGCAAAGTCAATAACGTGATTCATTTTCTTGTAGTATACTTCCATAGACACCTCAATGGCATTCTGGTTAAAGTTTCGGAAGTATCCTGCTGATACCATATCTACTCTTTGTGGCTTTATGTTAGTACTGGCGGGAAACCACAAATCAAGCGGTGATCCTGCTGAAGAGTTATTTGCAAGTTGTATGAACTGGGTATTGCGTGCATAATTGGCTTTAATAGAAGATGTCTCGGATAGTTTGTATACCATTCCCACTCTTGGTTCCAATGCATGGTAGGTGTGATAGATTTTACCCGATCCGTAACGGGTAGAATCGGAAATCTCATAATTCTCATTGTATTTGTAGACGGTGGCACTACCCATATTTTGGAATATAGACCATCGAAGACCATATCTTACAGTGAAATTATCTGTAAGCTTCTGTTCAGCAGAGAGGTAAACTCCATGTTCCAATGCTTTATTTTTCGGCATGCGAAAGTCCTCATAGTCAGGTTGCGTAATTAATCCCGGACTAAAATGGTGAAGTGTACTTGTTGCTCCATAAGTGAGTTTGAGATTATTGTTTATGGTATGGTTCCAATCCCAACGAATCATCATGTCTGTAATGCCGGCTTCCCATTTAATTTTTGCATTATCCAGTTTGGACTGCAGATCATAATGATAATTTGTGATATTTGTGCTTAGTTTGAAGAACATGTTTTCGTTAAATATATGTCCCCAAGTTAATGATCCGACACGATTGCCGTAAGAAAATTCTGCCACGGAAGCTGCACCGAACTTATCGTTACCCATATACATGTTAAGAGATAATTTATCTTTATTTGAGAGACGGTGTGATAATTTTGCATTCAAATCGTAGAAGTAAATGATGCTCTTGTTGATGGATTCGTCGGATGAGGCTTTTAAAAACAAATCGGCATAACTTCGTCGCCCACCAACCATCCAGTTGGTGCGTTCACCTATGGAACCTTCCAGCATCAGACGGCTGGATATCAATCCGATTCCCCCGCTACCTTTTAGTTTGTTGGTATAAGTATCTCTCAGTTGCACGTCGAGCAGCGACGACAGGCGTCCGCCGTATTTCATGGGCAAATCTCCTTTGTACAGCTCTACATTGTCTACTACATCATTATTGAATACAGAGAAGAAACCAAACATATGCGATGCATTATACACCGTGGCATTGTCTAGTACAATTAGATTTTGGTCGGCCGATCCACCTCGTACACTATATCCAGATCCTCCTTCGGCAGTGGCTTGTACACCCGGAAGTAACTGTATAGCTTTAATAATGTCTACTTCTCCCATCAGAGCAGGCATGCGTTTTATTTCGCTGATTGTTAGCTTTTCAACACCCATATTTGTACGTGTCACATTCTCGTCTTTCTTGTTGGCCAACACTAATACTTCTTCTAATTTCGTGTCCGACTGAAGACTAAAGTTGCAGCTACTGACATCTTCGTTGGCATCTATTTTTTCCGTACCTGTTTTATAGCCGATGTAAGACATGCGGAAAGAATATGTGCCATTCGGAATAGTGATGCTGAATGTTCCATTCTCATCTGTAGAAGTACCTCTTCCCAACTCTGCAATGTAAATATTCACGTTTGCAAGAGGTTCTTTACTTTCCGCATCTGTAACCACACCGTTAATTCTAATATTTTTTGTTTTTTTGTTTTGCCGGATCACATTTTTGCTAACTTTACGGCTAATGGTAATTTGTCTGCCTACTATTTTATAATCTAAAGGAGTCTGTTCCAATATTTCATCCAAAATCTTCTTTAAAGGCTTATCTGTAGCAGAGATACTTACTCTTTGGCTTAGTTCTGTTTTTACATCATCCGAAAAGAAGAATGCATAGTCGCTTTTCTTCTCTAGTTCAGTAAATAGTTGAATAATAGTAGCTTCTTTTCTGTGAATAGATAGTTTGTTATTTTGCGCCAACAACCCTGTAAAAGTCATTGTGAATAATAAAGCTAAATAATAGTTTCTTTTGTTTTTGAATAGCTTAATAAATTTCATATATTTGTATTTAGTACATTAAAACATTCGTAGCAGTCATTTAATGCTACGGATTTTTTCAGAGCCGGATAATACACCCTTATTATCCGGCTTTTTATGATCTGTTCGTCTAGTTTTTATCTCATATTCTTAACTAATTTTGATTGGTTAAACATATTTTTATCTGATTATTCTCTTTCTCTATTTTTATGGGCATAGTCGATTGAATACAATCGAGCACATCTTCAATGTTATCTGTCAGTATTAGTTTTCCGTTACATTTCAGAACATCAGTTTCCGGAGAACTCTTTATCTCGACATCGTAGTACCTTTCCAGATAGTGTAGAACCTGATTTAGGGGATAGCTTGACAGAGTCAGGATACCGTCTTTCCAACTGATATAATCGTAGGCATCTACTTCACTGGCCGTGATATCGTTTCCTGTAATAGTAGCCATCTGGTTTGGGCTGAGAGTTAGTGAGCGTTTGCTTCCTGAGTTAACTTTGACACTTCCTTCCAGCAATACTACCTGCTTGAATGCGTTGCCCCGATAAGCAGAAATGTTAAACTTCGTACCCAATACTTCCACGGAAAAATCATCGCCATTTACAGTGAACGGCTTTGTCCGGTCTTTTGCTACTTCCAGATATGCTTCTCCGGATAAGCGTATTTGTCGTTTGTTGTTAGCAAACATAGTAGGAAATTCTAATTCAGAACCAGAGGCAATCCAAATTTTTGTTCCGTCAGGCATTAGTAAAGAGGAGCGTTTTCCTTTTGGAACAATCAATCGATTCATCTTTAGTGCACTTTTGACTGAAGATGACTTCTTATCGCTACTCTCTATAAGTATCGTCCCATCTGCTTTGCATTCAATAATTGCGTTTTGAGGTAGAATTGTGATATGATCATCTGAGATTAATTGAATGTCTTTGGATGCTTGGGCAACCGCCGCGTCTATTTTATTCTCAGAGATGGAAACATTTTGCAACATAAATACGGCACAGAACAAACAAGCAGCCGCGGCTACATAAAGTATGTAACGTGTCGTTAATTGCCTTTTCCTATCGGTTATTCGTTTTTTCAGTTTACCAACTTCCATCTTTTCTTCTTCAGGAGATAGGCTGGTTCTGTTTAGTTTTACGGATTGTAATATTTCAATGGCGCGATTTATTTCCGGTTTCATCTCCGGATGATCTTTTTGAAAATCGCTCCAGAACTTGTTACTGGCACTATTCGGTGACAGTCGCCAGCCGATAAAGCGCAGATCTTTAGCAAAATCTACTGCTTTATATGTCATATACTCTTTTTCTGTAGTCTGCATAAATACTCTTTTTGCTTATATAGACGACAGATTTCCAAAAACGTTCCCATTTTTGAAATAAAAATCAGATTATCTTAGAAAGAAAATCTAAAGTAGATCTGCTTTCTTGTTTTGATTGTTGAAAAAGAGATGGGAAAATAATGTTAGAAAGGAGAAAAAGACGATTATTCTACCATTCTGGAGAGGCAAAGAAAGAGAAGCAATGACATATCTTCTGTTCGAATACGTGCAATGGCCCGGCAAATAAGTTTTCGAACTGCAGGAGCAGTCATATCAAGTACTTCAGCAATTTCTTCGTACTCCATTTCTTCGATAAATCGAAGGTATACAGCTTCTCGTTGCCTTCCTGTAAGTAGATTTAAGTATTGTTGTATTTGTCGTTCAATAGCTGTTCGTTCCTCTTCGGCAATCATATTATCGAGTATCGTTGGAGTTACTGAGAATTCCAGATCAGTCAGCCCGGTAGTCTCTATATTATTCTTCTGGAGATCTAAAATTCTGTTTTTCAAGGCCCTTATTAAATATGATTTGGGATTTGTTACTCCTTCAAAAGCTTTTCGATTGAAGTAAAGTTTATAAAATACATCCTGAATGGCATCCTTTAACATCTCTCTGTCAAACCCCCAACCCATTCCATAAGCCATCAGCTGATTTACATATCGGTTGTAAATCAGCGTAAAATACTCATCATGTCCCTTTAAAAAGCGATTTAAAAGAAGTTGTTCATCGTTAAGTGATAAGTTTGCTATTGTTGACATGTGGATGGACAAATTGCTATATTTTGTCGCAAATATATCACAACTCCCCTAATTTTAGTCGTTATTTATTTTTTTTAACTCTACTATTTTTGGGGAGTTGCATAAATATATAGAAGACTACTTAATGATCTGAATTTTAGTTTTATCTCTTGGCTTAGCATCAGGCCATTGATTTTTATATCCTATCGTAATTGTGTAAAGAGGTTTGTAATTGGGTGGTAAATTAAGTTGGGCAACTAAATCCTTGGCTTCAGGAGTGCTAAGGTATGCTATCACGCCACCTACTACACACGTCCCGAGATTCATTGATTCAGCAGCTACTAAAATGTTTTGCCCAAGTAAGCCACAGTCTACTTCACTGTAATCATTCTTTGTGTCATTGGCTACAACAATAATCGTTGGTGCGCCATGGAAGACACTAAAATTGGGCTCTTGAGATTTAGAAGCATTACCTTCCATCTTCTTGTTACTGGCATATTTTACAAAACCCTCGTTGATGGCATTGATCAACGCCGGTTTTTGTATCACCCTCACTTCCCACGATTGTTTGTTGAGTGCACTTGGGGCATTGATGGCACATTGCAGAATGATGTCAAGATCTTCATTTCTAATTTGTTCCGGCTTATAAGCACGAGTACTTCTGCGATTCAGAATATCTTCTACTGTTTGGTTTTTAGCTTCCATTGTTTCATGTTTTGTTTGAGGCTGGCAAGATGCCATTAAAGTGGCAATTAATGCAATAGCATAAACTTTCTTCATAAGTTGAATCTTTGCTTCCATGATTTTAATGTTATTTATATCAATCTGTTTTTGTTTGTTTGCATGTTTTTAGATATTACGATCAATATTTCGATGTGTGGTCTATCATCTTATTGCAATTTTCTTTTTCAAATATACAGATTTTTTTTTAAACCACACAAGAATTATGTTACAATTGCTCTTGTGGTAAACTTTTTTAGCATCTATTGTTTGTGCTTTAACGAACAAAGAGGGATGGCGAAATGTTTTGTTAACAAAAAATAGATTCCTTGGAATCTTCTTTGGGTAAAACAAAAAAGGATGATTATGAATAAGCAAATTTTATTGAAATCAAGACCTGACGGAATGGTTGGAAGAGAACACTTTGAAACGGTTGAGACATCGTTACCTGTTTCACTAAATGAAGGAGAATTG
This sequence comes from Bacteroides sp. UBA1317, assembly GCA_002307035.1. GTDB lineage: Bacteria > Bacteroidota > Bacteroidia > Bacteroidales > Bacteroidaceae > Bacteroides. The sequence goes on along the minus strand of DBTL01000077.1, from coordinate 15,722 downwards.
CTCGTGAAGGCTCTCTTTGTATCGGTAGATCCTTACATGAGGGGTAGAATGAGTGCTTCAAAGTCTTATGTTCAGCCTTATGAATTGGGCAAACCAATCTCAGGAGGAATCGTTGCGGAAGTGATGGGAAGTAAACATTCTGATTTTAGATCGGGAGATGTCGTGCTGGGGAATCTTACTTGGACGGAACAACAAGTAGTAAATGGTAGCGTTGTTACAAAGTTGCAACAAGGCTTGGCACCATTGAGCTATTATTTAGGAATTTTGGGGATGCCCGGTCTGACTGCTTATTTTGGTCTATTGCATATTGGCGAACCTAAACCGGGGGAAACAGTTGTTGTTTCGGGAGCTGCCGGAGCTGTTGGTGTCGTGGTAGGACAGATTGCTAAAATAAAAGGCTGTCGCGTAGTGGGTATTGCCGGAAGCGATAGTAAGGTTGCGTATCTGAAAAACGAACTTCATTTTGATGAGGTAATTAATTATCATACTACAACAGATATGCCTGCTGCGATAGCAAAAGCTTGTCCCGATGGAGTGGATGTGTATTATGACAATGTAGGCGGAGAAATATCTGATGCAGTATTACAATATATAAATAAGTTTGCACGTATCATTGTGTGTGGGCAGATCTCCATGTATAACAGTACGGAGATTCCAATGGGACCTCGTCCACAAGTAGCATTAGTCAAAAACAGTGCGTTCATGAAAGGTTTCATTGTGAGTGACTTCTCGGAACATTTCCCTGAAGGTGTGAAGCAGCTTGCGACATGGATAGGCGAAGGAAAATTGGAGTATCAGGAAACAATAATGAAGGGATTCGATGCATTGCCTGATGCTTTTATTGGCCTCTTCCGTGGAGAAAATACCGGAAAGCTTCTGGTTGAAATCTAAATATCATTAATATAATAGGTGATTACATCAAATAAATAAAAACAGTAGTGTATGAGTAAGAATTACAACAATATTCTGTCGTCATTTAAGTTCCCGCTTTCGGGTATAGAGCTAGATAGCAGAATCGTGATGGCCCCGATGACAACTTTTTCGGGTAATGAAGATGGAACGGTGTCGGATGCAGAAATTTCTTATTACAAAGAACGTAATAAAGGTGCGGGCTTGTTGCTAACTGCATGTGCGTATGTACTTCCTCAGGGAAAGGGATTCCACGGGCAAATAGGTGTTCATGCTGATGAGATGATTCCGAGTTTGAAGCGAATAGCCGATACCTTAAAAGAAAATGGAGGGAAGGCTCTTTTGCAGATTCATCACGGAGGTCGCATGTGTCCTCCGGAAGAGTTGCCCGATGGACAATGTGTGAGTGCTAGTGCTGTGGTTGCGTTAAGAGAAGGTGCGCAAGTTCCTCGTGAGATGACAGTGGCAGAGATTGAAGAAACGATTGATGCTTATGGTGAGGCTGCTCGTAGGGCTGTGGAAGCAGGATTTGACGGAGTAGAAATACACGGAGCCAATACCTACCTCATTCAGCAATTCTTTTCACCCCATTCTAATCGCCGTACGGACGAGTGGGGCGGTAGTTTGGAAAAACGTATGGCATTTCCTTTGGCCGTGGTCGATGCAGTGAAAGAAGCTGTGAAGAAAAGCGCCCAACATCCATTCATTGTGGGCTATCGTATTTCTCCTGAAGAGATGGAAAATCCGGGTATTACTATTGAAGATACGCTGGCATTGACTGAAGCTTTGGCAGCAAAGGGACTTGATTACTTGCACGTATCTACCATGAACTTTTGGGCAGGATCTATGCGTGATGAAAAAGAGACGGTGCCTCGCACAAAATTAATCTATGAGAGGGTGGGCAATCTCGTTCCTCTTATTGGAGTTGGTGGCATCAGCTCTCCCGAACAAGTCGAGCAGGTTCTTCAAGAGGGATACTCCCTTGTAGCATTGGGACGTGAATTGCTTATCGAACCTCATTGGCTGGAAAAGGTAAAGAACGGTAAAGCAGAACAGCTAGAGAGAGCACTTGATGTACACAATCAACAAGGATTGAATATTCCAACACCAATGTGGAACAGTTTGATGAGCCGCACGGGTTGGTTACCGCTTAAGGAATAATCACACTATCCACGCTCTTTCGAGGCGAATAAGGCATAGGAGAAGCATAGCCCAGACGAATGAGGATCACTGGATATTCGTCGTTAGGGAGAAGCTTCTCCTTTATTTTTTGTGCTAATTCTTTCAGTTCGCAAGGTTGATTCATGTATGCATTGGCTATTCCGAGTCGGGTAGTCTCCAATAGAAAACGTTCTAATGTCCGGCCCAGAAGAATCCATTCTTCAGGAGTGTTTGCGGCTATCGTAAATAGTACCAAGTGCGAAGACGACGTTACTTTTTTAATATCCGATTTATTTTGTGTCTTTGGTTTAAGGAATGCTTTCACAAGAGGTTTTCCCAAGAATTTTGGAATACTGGGAGAGCCCATGGTGGCATATGTTAGCCCGTTACCGGTCTGATTAACATGATGTTTGTTATAGCGAATCCAGTTTAACAATTCATCCTTGAACTGTTCATCTTTCATTTGCATCTCGTTGCCCTGACGAATGTATTCGGTTAGCGTATCGAAGTTGGCTTCTCCGTTTTTATACATATAAAACTTGATTCCTTCTTCTTTTGCGATTCCTTGGATTAGATTTAGTGTATCTGCTGCAATCGTGCGTGTATTGTACGCACTACGGTTAGTTTGTCTTTTGGCTATTGCTTCAAAGAGAGGATTATTTGTGGGAGCTTGTTTCTTCAGATTTATTCGGATAATAGATGTGCTATCATTCTCTTGCATGATAACGGGAGTAGGATGATAACCTTTTTGTGTGGCAGCTACACAAAGATTTTCGACTGCACAGCCGATACTAATATAAAGTTCCCTGTTCTCAGGATCTACTACAGCTAATGCCTTTTTAAAATTAGGGTATACTTCGATGGCATCTTCTTGTAAGCGGAAAAGCCACGGTTGAGTGTTGTGTCCGGAAGGAGCTTTGATAGCTGATGCCACTAATTCTTTGAAGTCTTGGTTCTGTGCTTGCATTTGTATGCAAGGTGCTACAATAAATGCTGAAGCCATAATAGCATGCTTTAAAAGTTTTCTATAATCCATAATTGTGACTTGTTTTTAAATGCTTAGCTAGATATTGAGATAGTCAGGCATATTATGTATTTGTTGCAAAGGTACGTTTTTTATAAAAACTGTATGCTAAAGCTTATTATAAAAGCGCAAAAGAAGAGCGGTTAATTTATCTATTTAAGCTTTAATTTATAGTTAAAGCCTCAATTACTCATTAAACTTTTTGTTTTCTATTCGTATCAAAGTTAAAATAATAATGGATGAACCTGCTTGATTGTTATAAGACAAGACTATGACTTAACTGTTTTTGATTTTACAAGCGGGCTTTTGAAACTCTAGACTAATTAATTGTATGAAACGAATAGTAATCTTTTTTTTATTAGCTTTATCAGTACTGACCGTTTTTGCCGAAGCGGTTAAAGGTAGTCAAATCACCGGAAAAGTATTGGATGCCGGAAGTAGAGAACCTCTTGAATTTGCCAATATAAGTCTTCGCAAGGCTAATGGAAGTAAGGAGTTTATTAAAGGTGCGGTAGCTGACCAAACTGGCTTGTTTCGTTTAGATGCGATCGCTAACGGAAATTTTGTTCTTAGTATCACGGTAGTGGGCTATACTCCATTCGAGAAAGAAATATATATCGGGGGAGAGCAAAAGAATATAAATCTGAAAAATGTATTGTTGAAAGAAGATACTCATCTACTGAGTGAGGTTCAGGTTGTGGGACAACGATCGCAGATGAAATTTGAAATTGATCGCAAGGTGTTTAATGTGGATCAGAGTTTAGCTACTACAGGTGGATCGGCCAGCGATGTACTGAGCAATATACCTTCGGTACAAGTGGATCCTGAAGGGGAGGTGTCGCTACGCGGAAATACCAGCGTGACGGTATGGATCAATGGAAAAGAATCGGGTCTTTCTGCCGAGAACAGAGCACAGATATTGGAGCAGCTTCCGGCAGAATCTATCGAAAGGGTAGAGGTGATTACAAATCCTTCGGCCAAGTATAATCCTGAAGGAACAGCCGGTATCATCAATATTGTGTTGAAGCAAAATAGAAAAGCTGGTTATTACGGAAGTGTGCAGGCTGGTGTGGATACCAAAGGTGGATACAATGTCGGAACAAACATCAATTATAGTAGTGGTAAGTTTGATACTTACGCCAATGTGGGCCGTCAGGTGAGGAGCTCAGAAGGACGTGGGTATACAAATCGTACGAATTTGGATGGGAGTGGTAATGCTACTTCTTATCTGAATCAGTTGCGTAGTGATGACGATAAGGGTGGCCCTTATATGGCACGCACAGGTGTTACTTATCATCTTACCCCAAAAGATCATTTAGGCTTTAATGCTTTTGGCATGTTGGGTAAAGGAGACGAAACTGATTGGTTGAACTATAGCAGCAATATACCCGGATCTTTCGTAACTAGTCAGCGCGTGTCTAAAGAGAAGAAAGACATAACTATCGGTAATCTGGAATTTAATTATAAAAAAGATTTTAGTGAGAAAAGTAATTTGGATGTAACGGTTTCTTATAATATCATGACGAGGAATCCTGAGAGCTTTTTTAATCAGAACTCAACCTTCGCTGATGAGAGTAAATCTTCTTCTTATCAGTACCAAAGCAATGATATGAGTCGCAGGAAGTGGGAGTTTCAAGCTGACTATGTGACGGAGTTTGGTAGCCAGAATAAAATAGAAACGGGATATAAAGGCGAATTCACTAAGATGAAGAGTCCGGTAGAAACTTACTCGGGAATATCTGAAAGTGTGGCTGTGTTTGACCCTCTTCTCTATAATCATTTCACTTACGATCAGGACGTACAGGCTTTGTATGCCACTTACTCGAAAAAGATTAATAAGTTTGGTGTGCAACTGGGTTTGAGGGGAGAATATACCCGTACCAATACCAATTCTTTGGCTTATGAGCAAACCAATGCTGATCAAGCACCCTATAAGGATGATTATTTTTCTCTTTATCCGAGTGCTTTTTTATCTTATCAGTTGCCGGACAATAATGAAATTCAATTAAATTACACCCGCCGGGTATCCCGGCCATGGGGCAACCAACTTAACCCATTTATGAATCTTACTGATTCGACTAATATCTCTTATGGTAACCCGTATCTGGTGCCTGAGTATTCTAATTCATTGGAATTGAATTACATTAAGAATTGGGAAAGCAATACTTTATCGGCTTCACTTTACTATCGGAATACGGATAATGTGATTCAACAAATCAGTTATCGGGAAGGAGATATCATAAAAAGAACGTTTGAGAATGTGGCTAAGTCGCAGTCGGCTGGAACGGAATTAATTCTTAAGAATAATCTTTTCCGCTTTCTCGATCTTACCACTACGCTGAACTTCTACTATAATAAGCTGGATGGATTTACTTATCTTCCTGAAGGAGCAAGTGAAACTGTTGTGGGACAGGCAGATGAAGATTTTTCATGGAGTGGGCGCATGATAGCCAATGCAATGTTGCCTTATGGCATTTCGTTGCAAGCTACAGGTAATTATAATTCCCGGCAAATTATTGCTCAAGGATACATGAAAGCGAATCATACCATCGACTTGGGAGTGAGAAAGTCATTCCTTGATCGTAAGTTAAGCTTGACCATTAATACTCGTGATATATTAAACTCTCGCAAGCGAGCTACGGTGACTTCAGGATCGGGCTTCTCTCAAGAAGCGATGTTTGCCCGTTCAGGGCGTGTTGTAGGCTTTACGCTTACTTATAACTTTGGGAATATGAATGCCGGAAAGAAGGGAATGAGGCAAGACAAGCAACAGCAAGAGTCAGAAGATAATTCCATAGAAGAAGGCTTTTAGGTAATCGAACTTTTTTGCAAATATATATTATACAACTGAGAGAAGCGGAACATTTTCACAAGAGATGCTCCGCTTTCTCTTTTATATCAAATCAATCGGAGAATCGTTGAACCACTCCTTTTGACATTAACGGGCCTTTAATGAGCTGATTGAGAAGAGAGTACAACTTGCTGTTCCCACGTTATTCCGCTTATATCTGTCAGCTTGATATTGTAATTGCCTTCTGGCAGGCTTTGTAGAGTAGCGTCTTTTATACTCAACTTGGCCTTAGCACCCAAAGGTATAATGAGACTATGCTTGCCGGGCTTTACCTTTGTTACGTAGCTGTTTTTTATATCTTCTTTTGGAAATGCTGCTAAATGATCATTATCCCGTTCCAAAACGATATTTCCTTTACTATCTGTCAGCGCGATGTTTATCAGAAAAGAACCATAAACATCTACTCCTTCTACTCTGTAGACAGTAAAAACCAATTCATTCTGGTTGAGGCTTGCCTCTGAAAGTTCTATTTTAGGACTAACTGATTTATTATGTAGCTTACCCCATACTCCATTGTGAAAATACTGATTGGTAAAGAGTGCAATGAAAAGAATGAGAAGAGAGCCTGTTAGCACACTCCTGTTGAGTAACTTTGGAGCTAAAGGGAGAGTTCCTGAAGCAACCCACGGAAACCATTTATTCTTGGTAATGCTTAGTTTTTTGTTTATGAGCTGTTGATCTAGCGAATACTTTCCACTACCTGAAAGGAAAATAGTGAAGCCAGCGGCAACGCCTAGTATACCTATTTGCCATTCGTCCAGGCAAGTAGTGCCGAGCCAACCGGAACCTAATAAGATACCTGCCGCAAGGCTTAGCACTCCTACACTCATTAATCGTGTGAAGAATCCCAACATGAACAAGAGGCCTACTATACCTTCTATGATGGTAAAAGCTACCATAGCCCACCACAAAGATTCCGGATTGGTAACTAAATATTCGATGATTGGTTTAATGCCCAGTGCGTTGGGGAGGAAATGATTGAATTTCTCTCCGATGTATCCTGCTTCATCCGGAGAGAGTTTATTCTCCAGAATTAAACGACGCCAAAAAGCGGAAAAATAGGTCCAGCCAACAACCAGACGAAGGGATAAGGTAAAAAGTGCGAGAGAGGAATACGCATGTTGTATTCCTGACAGATGATTTGATTGTGTCATAATTAATCTGATTTAAATTTGTTTTCTTAAATAGTTAGGGAGGGGGTATTGTACTACTTTCGCTGAAGTAATAAAACAAAATTAAATCAAAGGATCAAATCAGTAATGTTCTAAAGAGGATAAACAAGGGGGCTCGGCAAACAACCTTTGCTGATCGCGCCTCCAATGAAGATTGAATGGTGGATAAGAAAGTGAACGAATAGAAGGAGGACAGAGTAGTAAAAGTTTTCCGAGAATTATCCAGATGCCTTTGCTGCGTAGAAGCTTCGTTTGTTTTTTGCAGCACAACGACACAACTCCTTGCCTGGTTAGGTTTCTCGTTAGCGGTTTGTTCGCTGACGGGTATACCTAGCTGTTGCTTAATCTCTTGCTTTATGGGGCAAGTGATCAGCAAGAACACCAATAAGGTGTAGAGGATGGTTGAATTTATGTAATTATTCCTTTGCTGCATCATTTTTTTCTCATCAACTCACAACATCTGTGAAGATCACAAATATAGAACGTTTTAGGTGAAGATCGTTTGATCGTATTCATCTTTTAAGAAAAAAACAGAGTTCTTCTGTTTGAAGTGTAGCGCTATGCCTTATGGCTTTTTCATTTCTACTTCAAGTAAACTCTTTTTAATCTCCAGACCGCCGGCATAACCTACCAGATCACCACTTGCGCCTATTACTCGATGGCAAGGCACGACGATGGGAATAGGATTACGGTTATTGGCCATTCCTACTGCTCGGGATGCTTGTGGATTTCCTGCTGCCGTGGCTACCTGTTTATAGCTCCATGTCTCTCCGTAGGGAATGCTTTGAAGTATATTCCATACTATTTTTTGAAAAACGGTTCCCTGAGGATTGAGTGGCAGATCAAACTGTTTTCTCGTACCATTGAAGTATTCACTAAGTTGCTGAAAAGCTTGCTTGGTAAGGGCTGTTTCCTGTTCAACTCCAATGCCTTCGGTGGCATCTTTGAATGATATTTGTGTAATGCTCTTTTCATCGGCAAAGATGCAGAGCCGACCAATGGGTGTGGAGTATGTGTAATGGTAAATCATTAGAGTAAGGTATTAAGGGTGAAATTGTTGAATAATATTTAGTAAATCTTGGTGTAGTTTGCCATTACTGGCAAGAACTTCCTGACCTGAGTAGAAGGAATCGCCGTTAGAGAAGTCGGTCACTTTTCCTCCGGCATTCATCAAAATGAGAGAACCGGCTGCAATGTCCCATGGTCCTAAGAAGGCTTCGATGCGAGCCTCAAATCGGCCGGCGGCAATGTAGCAAAGTTCCGCTGCCGCAGCTCCTTGTATGCGGGTACCACCCACTTTCCCGTAGAGACTATGTATCAGATAATTTGCCATGGGTTTATAGGCATTGAAGTTATAAGGTAAGCCCAGTTCTATAAAAGCATCGTTTATCGAAACAATGTCAGACACTCTGATCTCTTCATCGTTCAAGTAAGACGGCGCACCTTTATAAGTCCAAAAGCACTCGCTGCGGCATACTTCGTAAACAACGCCGAGTAGTATTTCATTTCGGTCTCTCAGTGCAATGCTTACGCAATAGGGTGCGTTATCGTGAATAAAGTTCGTAGTTCCGTCCAGCGGATCAATCACCCAGCAGTATTCCTCTGTCGAAAGTTCGCCGGACCCCTCTTCGGCAATAAAACCAGCTTCGGGTAGTAATGCCGAAAGTTCAGCCACTAATCGTTTTTCTGATTCTTTATCTACATATGACACATAGTCGTGACTGCTTTTTTCTTCTACTCGTTCTCTGCGAAAACTTTTTCGCTCTTTACCTAAGAAAGTACCTCCTTCAATGGCTATGGCACGAACTTTTTCGGCGAGCAAGGCTAATTCTGAACGATTATTTGGATTTAAACTCATTATCATTTGTCTTTTCTGTTATTTGTCTTTTTTAATGACGAGTAGTTTATCTACTCTGCCATTGTCCATATCTACTATCTCGAACAAGAGGTTCTTATAAGAAAACGTATCTCCTACCCGGGGAATGCGACCAATAAAGAACATGGCCATTCCGCCTAATGTTGTGAAACCTTCAGCTTCAAGCTCTTCATTGCCGGAAATCCTCATCTCATCCATGAAGTCGCCAATATTCATAGAACCTTCTACGAGCATAGAGCCGTCTAAGCGTTTTACGATTTCTTCTTCTTCCGTCTCGTCTTCTTCGAGTATATCTCCGAAGATACTTTCAGTCAGATCGTGGAGGGTAATGATTCCTTCGGTGCCGCCATATTCATTGACCACTACACCAAACTTATTTTTGTTCTTTTTAAATAGCTCTAATACTTTTTTTGCATACAAACTTTCAGGGATGTATAAGGGTGTGCGGGCGATGCTCCTAAGGTCGAACTCTCTGTTACTACCGATCATCAGGATAATATCTTTTACCGAAACCACTCCGATGGTTTCATCTTTGTTCATATCTACCAGAAGGTAGTTACTGAAATGTCTTTTATCTATCGTATCCAATGTTTCCTCAAGTGTGTCGGTGGGAGATAAGACCACAAGATCTTTGCGGTAAGTCATTAGCTCATTGGCTCGTTTGTTTGAAAAACGAAATACATCTCGCAGCATTTCCGTTTCGTCTTTATCTATTACTCCTTGTTGGGAACTTTGGTGTAGAATAGTGCGGAGTTCTTCGTGAGTCAGAGCGCGCTCTTCGGTCTCTTTTATTCCTATTATCTTGTTTATGAAGCGGGTGGAAATGCTGAGTAGGTAAACGAACGGAAATGCAACTCTTGTAAGTAACGTCATGACCGGACTTAGTGCTAAGGCATATCGTTCGGGGTTGGTGAGAGCGATAGATTTGGGAACTAGTTCACCTATAATTAATGATAGGTATGTGATAATTGTGACCACTGTTATCATTGATAAATTACTGGCATAAGGAGCGGTGGCCGGCATTTTCTCGAAAAGAGGAGTCACGTAATCGGCCAAGGTTACTCCACCGAATGCTCCGGAAATGATGCCGATGAGTGTGATGCCGATCTGGATGGCAGAGAGGAACTTTTCAGGTTGTTTGAGTTGTTTCAGTACAATTTTGGCTGCTTTGTCTCCTCTTCCGGCTAAGGTGGCCAATCTGGTTTTGCTGGATGCGACAAGAGCGGTTTCGTACAAGGCAAAAATACCGTTTAAAACGAGTAAGAGGAGAATGATAATGAATTCCATAAATGTTTAGGATGGATTTGAAAGTGGAAATTTAGGTGATTTTAAGATACTATGCAAACAATTACACAGATTATTGATGATTTTTCAGAAAATAATGAATCTGTAATGGAAGCAAGACGCTAGAATTCAAATGTAATTCCGATTGTTGGTAGCACAGTACCGCTTTCTTCTTTGATGTACTTCATCTGATATCGTTGTTCGCCTAGTGGGGCTGTGGGGTTTTCTATGATTCCTGTACTCATAAATATATCTGGTTGTTTGAACTTGCTACCGCTTATGTTTTGTATATCGACATAGAATCCTAACATGCAGCGACCGATGTAGTATGTTTTGTCTACTCTGACATCCACCTGTCCAAAGTTAGGCAGGCGTTCAGTGTTGTATTTTGAATAGTCATAATAAGGTTTTCCCTGAGCATCCCATGCGCTGACGAGTGATGATTTATCTGTGTCATACGGGGTGTAGGGTGCACCGCCAATGTAACTAACCTTCATTCCCGCACTCCAATTGCGAGGCAGATTGTAGGTGCCGCTGAGATTGAAGATGTAACGGTTGTCCCAAGCGGAAGCAATGTATGGCTCTTTTTTGCTGTTTCTATATTCACTTTTGAAGAGCGTGAAGGAAGAAGATAAATTCATTTTCTGAGCTACAATCCATTTCAGAAGCAACTCCACACCGTAGGAGCGACCTTCGGCAGTGGATAGTAATGCTTCGTTGCCTACTACGCCATAGTCGTTGCCTTTACAGGCCAGCGGAATGCCATCGACAATGGAGTAGGGTATGCTTTCGTAATCCTTATAAAAACTTTCGACTGAAAGTTCTATTTGATTACTGATACGCCAACTCAGTCCAATGTTCTTTTGGCTGACGGACATATAGCGAAGGTTTGCTTTGTTGACTAGCATTCCGTCATTATCTTTAAATCCCATGCCTGTGTAGGCGGGGAGTTGATAGTATAGTCCGATACTTCCATTGAGGTAGAGCTCGTCGGCCAAACGATAGGAGAGTGATAAACGTGGAGAAAGTTGCTTGCTAATATCTCTCATTTCAGTTGAATAATTGTTGGCATCCGTTCGCAAGCCGAGTGATGCGCTGAAGCGGTCGTTCGCCGATTCGTAGGTTATCTTGCCGAAGAATCCCCATTTCACCAAGTCCATCCATGCGTGGTAGTCTATGGTTTCTGCTTGGCTGATATAGCGCTTTTGATAAGTATCGTTTGAATATTGTACATAGTCTATGTTGGCTCCGAAAGAAACTTTGGTCGATCCTATGGTCGAAGAGTTCTCTATGCGAAACTTCGTTTCTTGTTCGGTGGAGCGCAGTTTCAAAGAGAGATTCTCTTCACTGCTTTCATCATTATCAGTGTACTTTGTGTTTCGGTTGTTCATGTAGCTATGACTAAACACGATTGTTTGCACATGGTGTCCTGCAAAATGTTTATACACACTGCCCAGAGTAAAGGTTTCCTGTTGAATTTTAGGCAGATATCCTAGAATGTATTCAGCATCTTCTCCATCGGGGTCTTTATTTAAGCGCATATTATCGATACCCGCAAGCCCTAGTAGGATTAGTTCGTTGGCGGAATCAAAACGGGTTTTCAATTTGAACTGCGCATCAGTATATGTGGGCAGAAAAGGTAAACCGAGTGCTTTGAAAAGAAATTGCAAATACGACTGGCGCAGGGAAACTAAATAGGAAGTCTTTTCTCCTAAATGTCCGTTGGATGTGAGCGATGCTTCGGATGCGCCTAAGGTCGCTTTGAATGAATTTTTCTCCATATCTCCATCCCGAAGCTTGAAGTCGAGCACGGAACTCATTGCATTTCCCTTTTCAGCAGGGAAGGCTCCGGTATAGAAGTTTACTTCACGAATAAGGTCGGCATTGATGATACCTACCGGTCCGCCTGATGCTCCTTGTGTACTGAAATGATTGATGTTGGGAATCTCCACTTCGTCCAGATAGAAACGATTTTCCGAGGGGCTTCCTCCGCGGACAATCAAATCATTTCGATAACCTGCCGGAGAGAAGGCCACACCTGGATAGGATTGTACAATACGGGAAATATCTCGGTTTGCTCCCGGACTTTTTTCTATCTCTTGCAAACCGATTATGCGCAGGCTAACCGGGTTTTCTCCTCTTCGACGAAAGGGAGAAGCAGTAACAGTAATACCTGCTAGTTCGGTCGGATTTTCTTCGAGTTCGATTGTGATGTGAAGGTCTTTGGTAGAGAGAATATATTCGGGAGTTGTTGTTACTTTGTAGCCAAGGGCAGAAGCTTGCAAACGATAGATGCCCGGCTTTAATTGCGGAATAGAGAAATGCCCCGTCGAATCGGTTGCTGCGCCTGTGTCTGTGCCCAATGCCACAACACTGACAAACTCCAATGGCCGACGGCTGGTATTGTCAATCACTACACCTTTAATCTGATGCATAGGTTGAGCCAAGGTAATGCAAAGGGAGAAACTCAGAAGAATGGATGATACTATGATACGTTTCATATATTCGTAATGGGTTTATGTGATTATTCAACAAACTAATGTGAAAAAAGGTTCTCCTTTTCGTTTTAAATTCTTACTTTTGCTTTCTCGAACCGCTAAATTTCCGTGCTTATGAAAACTGTCCGACTGACTACGTGCGATAATGCAATACAAGCTCACCTGTTACAGGGAGCTCTTGAGAATGAAGGAATCGAATCTATCCTGCACAATGAAAACTTTTCAACTTTGCTTCCCGGGTATGCCAATATTATGGGTGGCGGCGTACAAGTACTGGTGATGGAGTGTGATCTGGAACAAGCCTTGAAGATACTTAGTCGCAATACTCCTCTAAATAAGAAGTATTGCCCTTATTGCGGTTCGGAGGATATTTATACTTCGTTGGGCAAGCGTAAATGTTCAAAACTCTTTTTTGCTCTCTTCTCTGGGTTGTTAGCTGCTACTCCGTTGGGCAACATACGCAGTGTATATCAGTGTAGTGAGTGCAGTGGGGAGTTTGATGTTCCTGCTGAAAGTCCTCACATTGAAAAGCAGGATGAAGTGGTTGATGAAACGTTAAACGATGTAGTTATTAATGACTCTAATAAATAAAAAAAGTATGCTTAGAAAAAGAAGTCTTTTAGTTTCCTTGCTATTATTGGCAGGCCTTTCGGTGCAAGCGGCGAAAGTAGATACCTTACTGGTGAAAAGTCCGTCGATGAATAAAGAGGTGCAGGTAGTAGTGGTTACGCCCGATGCAGCAAACGGCAAGAAGGCAGTGAAATGTCCGGTGATCTATTTGCTTCATGGCTATGGTGGCAATGCTCTTTCGTGGATAGCTCTGAAACCGGAACTACCAAAGATTGCCGATGAGAAAGGCATTATCTTTGTTTGCCCCGATGGCAAAAATAGTTGGTATTGGGATAGCCCCAAGAATCCGGAATATCGGTATGAGACATTCGTTTCGTCGGAATTGGTGCAATTTATGGATCAACATTATAAGACCATAGCAGATCGTAAAGGACGTGCCATTACCGGACTTAGTATGGGTGGACATGGCGCTTTATGGCTTTCTTTCCGCCACAAAGATGTGTTTGGTGCAGCGGGAAGCACTAGTGGTGGAGTCGATATTCGTCCCTTCCCGACCAATTGGGAGATGACTAGCCAGTTGGGTGAATTTGCAGCCAATAAGAAATCGTGGGATGAACATACGGTGATCAATCAGATAGATAAGATTCAGAATGGAGACTTGGCCCTCATCATTGACTGTGGCGAAGGTGATTTCTTTCTGACGGTAAACAAAGATCTACATGAACGTCTTTTGGGACGTGGCATCAATCACGACTTTATCACTCGCCCCGGGGTGCACAATGGCCCGTATTGGCAGAACTCTATTGATTACCAGATTCTCTTCTTTAGCAAATACTTTGCGAAGTAAAGAACGATAAGACACATCATTCAACTATAAAGACTGCCTTACCTATGTTTTATTGGTAAGGCAGTCTTGGTAATTCTTTGTCTATACACTCATTTTTTGTACTGTTCTTGTATTCACTAGGTGCGATTCCAAAATGTTTTTTAAAACTAACTGAAAAATGAGATAGTGTAGCGAACCCTGTCATATCAGCTATCTCTGAGATGGTATACTTACCCTCGGAAATTAGTTCTACGGCACGGTTTAATTTATAATTTTTGAAGAAAACGCCCGGATTTTTTCCAGTTAAGCCTTTTACTTTATAATAGAATTTAGTACGTGATATTTTTAATAGTGAAGTCATGCGTGCAATATCTAATTCTGTGTTAGAGAGCTCAATCTCCATCAGACGGTAAAGGTCTGTCATAAAAGCATTATCATGGGGGGTAAGAAGATTTTCTGATAGATTCTTTGCTTGGGTAGTACTTCCTAAAATATTACGTATTTTTTCTCTGTTTTTCAGTTGCGATTTGATAAGTGCCAATAGATAATTGGGATCGAATGGTTTGGTTACATAAGCATCTGCACCGATGTTCAAGCCTTCTACTTGATTATCTACGGTTGTTTTGGCTGTTATCAAGATTATCGGTATGTGGCACAATTGCAACTCTTCTTTAATTTGATGACAAAATTGATATCCGTCTATGCCCGGCATAACAATGTCACTCAATATTAAATCGGGAAATTCTTCGTTTATGGTTTTAAATGCGCTGCTTGCATCAAAACAGCAGATGATTTTGTAATAAGGTGACAACAACGTTTTGAGATAATGAACAACTTCTGTATCATCATCTACCACGAGTAGAGTCTGTTGCCCTTCTTTAGCATCTGTAAATTCATTAAATTTATATTGTTCGTTATCAAATAATGGAAAAATACTCTCTTGCGTCTTTATTTCCTGAAGACGTTCTTCTTCTGAATAAGAAACGTCGTTTATTGGGAGTATAAGTGTAAAAATGGCACCCGCACCTTCTAGTTGATTACTTGCTTTGAGATGGCCGTGATGTAATTTTGCCAGACTACGCGCATAGTATAGGCCGATACCTGTACCCCAGTTATAAACTCCTTCTGAATGATCTTCTATTTGATAATATCGCATGAATATTTTTTCCAATTGTTTCTCAGGAATACCTTTTCCTGTATTTGTTACAGCTATTTTAATATATTGCGTGTCTTTGTCTGCAGAGGTCAATGGAAATTGCTTAGATGCATCTTCGCGCGTTATGAGATCAAAATTTATACATATTTTTCCTCCGACAGGAGTAAATTTCAAAGCATTTGATAATAGATTCCCTATTATTTTGTCTACTTTATCTTCGTCTAACCACAAAATAAACGTATCTTCCAAACCATAGGTACTAAATACTATATCTTTGTTTTGTGCATTTATAAGAAAAACGTTAGCCAATTGTTGTAAAATGGAAATAATATCTGTTCGTTTCACTTTTAGTCGTAGGGTGTCATTCTCTAGTTTATCAAAATCCATTAATTGAT
>DBTL01000054.1:18977-42638 GCA_002307035.1 Bacteroides sp. UBA1317 | reverse complement strand
GATTGCGTACTTCGGCGTCACCGTCTTCATTAATCGATGCGATATTGTCACCGACAAGCAGCCCTTTTAAGAAAGTAATGACCTCGCTTGCCGTATCCGCTTTTGTCTTGTTCAGATATGTGGCTTCTATCGTTTTTAAAGCCTCTTCAATAGCTCCGTTCAACTCTTCCATAGTACGAAGAGACGAAAGAGTATTATCATCGGATAATACAGTCTCGTTATCTGTTTTGGCTATGATTCGTTTGCGTATCTCCAACAAAGTGCGCAAAGAAGACAGTACGTTGTTTTCGCTGAATGCAGAGCTATCGACGGATGTTATAATCGGAATAGTAGAATCGCCGCCCTGATTAGAGGTGCTTGCACCGCCACTACTCTTCACAATTACCGAACCTGTCGGATAATTCTTTGAACGGGGTTGTGCCGGAATTGCTTTGGACTTAATTTCTACCATTATTTTCTACCATTTTACAATTAAACTGTTCTAGTTTGAAGTCAATTTCTCCGCCAATAACCACAAACTTTTTACCAGTCATGTATTTGTCTGTCAAAAGAGTTATAGGCGTAATCCTTGCATCATTTACTAATATCTGAGTTAGCTTAATTTTGGTAGCACTATATTGCGAGATGATACGATTGATTAACTGTTCCTCAATTCTTACTTTACTTTTTTGAAGGATAGAATATAAGTTATTCGTCAGGTATTCATCCCCTAGTAGTAACTTGGAATAACAAAGCCCATCCCCGTTATAAGAGCTTATTTTATGCTCTATCTCGTCCAACTCGTTAACAAAAGATTCATTAACCACATTTTCATATATTCTATCTGAATCGTCATCCACACTCAAACTGTCGAGCTTCACGTATTGCATTTGAAGATTCTTTAAAAAATAACCCTTCATAGATACTCGTTCGATAGCCATATTATTGTAGTCCTTCCAGTCGATTGTGTACATGTGAAAATCAAGCATTCCATATAGGGGCCTATCTATTGGTATCATGTATCCGGTCAATCCCGTATAAGGGTCGCTAAGGTTCTTTGTGTTATCGTTGCTGACAAATCCGCCCGCTTCTATCTTTTCCGAATCAAACGTTATGTCGAAATATGATTCTGTGGTAGTCCAGAGCTCCCCATTCCAATAGTTATCGCCTATGGACAGTTTGCATCTTATCTCAAAAGGGTCGCCGAATGTCCCCACAAGGCCGCTTCCCATATCGGCCAAATTTTCATCGGCGGAAATTTGAGCCTGACAACTTATGCCAAATGCTCCGTCTTGGTAAACAGCCGTAGGAAGCTTACTGGAGAATCTGAGTAGTTCCGTTTCTTTCGAAAGTCTCAGATAATATTCATTAGGGTACTTCCCAAGCAATAAACGCCCCCTAACCTGAATTAGGTCCTCAAATGAGTAGTCCGTTATGTCCGGCTTCCATACCCCGTCTTTTTCGACCATATTATAATCATCTGCCTTTATGAGCATGGCACCCAGCATCGTATTGGCATGTGTTTTAAATGCTTCCAAATCGGTTATCGGCTCTGTGGGTCCGGTGCCCGAAATGGGCTCGATATCCAAAAAATGAAATAGTTGGTACTCTTTAGGCGTAAAGAATTTCTTAACACTCACTTTCTTTCCTACGACAACATCCTCAGGCGCATATAAAAGTTGTAACGTATCAAAATCTTCTTCCGGGAAAATATCACCTACATTATAATTCGATGTTTTCACCGAACATTTGTTATAACCTCCCAAAATATCAAGGGAATGATCACTGCCCGCAAAACCAATATTTTGCACATTCAATTCGTTCCCTTCGACCATTGTATAAGAAGAGAAGTCAGGGGTGCATTTGTAATATTCGCCATCGTGGTCCATATCAACAAAGTACAATACGCCCAACCAATCGGCGCATGTCCAGTTCAGGCACTTGCATAGCTCCTCAATAATCTCTTTTAGATTCATTGCCTTATCGTCTTCATCAAAGAAATTTTGCTCGCTGATTTTCATCGCGTCAAGAACGTTTGTTAAGTTCTCATAACCTTCTTGGCTATCAGCGTACACGTGCGGAATATAAACCGCCGAATAACTCCCACACGATTCTTTCACACATCTTGTGAGCAAATACCATAACGAGACAAAGGCATAGTTCTCACCTTTCTTTTTATACGAAATGTATTCTAATGTGCTCATGGCCGAAACGGCTTGTATTTCCAATACAAATTTTGTCGAAGTATAATCCTGCGTATAGAGTTCCGGTGTGACAAACCCGGTCCAGACAATAACGCCTTCTCTCTTAAAGTTAACCCGATATTGTTGATATCCGGTAGAGTATAAACTCTGCAAATAATCATTGCCCACTATCCGAATCGTTGCCGTGGAAAAGCGTGTGGGCGTGTATAGAAATTCTTCGTCATCAATCTCCACACTAAAAGGACTTTCGCCGTTTCCGGTTAGTTCGGTTACTTCGCCCTCGTAGCCCTCTTTTTGAATTTCCACCAGATAGCTTGTTTCTTTCCTTGATTTGAAGGGTACCGTATAAATTACTCCGTAGCTCATAATTTCTTTCCTGTTTTATTCATGTAGTTTTTTAATACGAGATATAAATCGGAGGTACGTATTTTCCAGTCTCCGGAAACGTCTATATTTCTACCTGATTCAGCCGGACTTATTGATTCTTTCAATGAATTTGAAAGAGTACCGACTTGCATTCTTGGCATAACACCACTATTCAACTGCTTGAATAAGTTGGCTTGCTGTGAAGCGTTCAGTATCATTTCGCCGCTATTGAGAAATGCGGGCACCTTATCGCCTGAATATGATCCGCCGGGAACAATACCGCCATTGGCAAATTTCGGAATGCTTGCCATTGCCGCAATAATTGCCGCTATTCCGGCAATACCCAAAGCGACGCCGACAAAGGGAATGCCCGCATGTGCCGACACTACTTTTGCGCCCGCATTTGCAACTTCGGCCGTCGTATTAGTGTTGGTTGTTGCTGTGTCGGCGGCCTTTACGCCCATTAAGGTCATAATCGCCGGAATCGCTTGTCCTATCGTGCTGAATAAAGATGCTCCCCATTGAAGAATGGAAGCCGTATTTCCGTCGAATGCGCCGGATACATTGCCCATTATATCGCCAATGGTGCTTAATGATTCGCCGTACTCTTTGTTCGCGTCAATATCTTCCTTGTTGATGGAAGGTTTTATCTTTTCGAGCTTAGTAATCTTCTTTGAGCTGCTCTTTACATTGTCGCCTAGTCCGGCCTGTTTCAATTCGGGCATATCACGTTTGCCAAATTCGGCATTGAAATTCAAATTGATTTGTTTGGCTTCAAGGTCCTTAATGACTTTAAACAGTTGTTGTCTCAATTCATCCGTTGCGGCCGAATTGTATTTTTTCCTTGCATTAGCTAGTTGTTTGTCTATTTCATCCAAAGAACCTTTGTTGATTATTTCATCATCTTTTTTGCCACCTTTACCGCTTCCACCTCCAGTTGCTTTATTTTGGGATTTCCAACTTCCATCGATTTTCGCACCGACCATATTTTGCTCGAGTTCGGCCGTTGATATACTTGAATACATATCATTGGCTTTTGAATTTAACGCAATGGCACTTGCTAACATGCTTTTCTCTCCGTCATCCATTTCGGAAAAATAGTAGAATAGCTGATTTTGTTTGCCTCGCTGTGTTTGAAGATATTTGTTTAATTCAGCTTGCATTGCCCGTGATTCTTTGGAATGAGTTTGCAAGCCTGATTCAGAATCAACATTCTTTGCAGAATCAATTGCTTTAACTCTGTTCTTGTAGTCCGATGCACCCGCCGCCACTTTATTTCTATTACTTTCTTTAAGTAACCAGCTTATAGAATCATCTGTTAAATTACCTTTAAATCCCTGCTTTGCAAGTGCAGTTCTAACAGTGGTATTCGCCGCTTTTCTGTTTGTGCCCGCTTCACTTTTCTGTAGAGCGTTTATTCTTTTTTGAATACTTTCGGCTTCCTGTAATGCTTTCTTTCTGTCCGCATCCGATTTTGACCTGTCACGGGCAATATTCATTTGAATATTCTTTTGCATATTAAGCCCAGACAATTCGGAGTTGGTAAACAAGCTCTTTGTTGCCAGCTCATCCATTATGTCAGCCAGATCACCAGCTTTCGAAATTACATTTTGCAGATTATTTATAAAGCCCGAAAAATCGCCCATTGCGATAGAGGTAAAAAAGGAATCAACGCTCGCTTTCATCTGATCTGTCACGCGGACATAGGCATCCCCGGTTGTTTGCGTGCTATCTATCGTTTTGCTGAATGCCTCCATGCCTCCCACCGCTACGCCCACAGCTCCGGCGAATTTAAGAATTCCGGCACCTGCGCTTTTGGCCATTCCGGTGATAGAACTTTGATAGTCGTTTACGCTCTGTTTGGACTTGGTTAGATTTGCGTCAAACCCTTTCGTGTCAAGTAATAACCGTGTTAATATATCCGCCATGATTAGTCTTTTAGTTGTGATTCAATCGCTTTCGCCTTTTGCCGTAATCGCTCCATATCCGCATCGGAAATAGTGTTCGCCTGTGATTGCTTTTCTTCTTCATCCCACGGGAAACGAAGGATGTCCGTTTGCTTAAGTTCTTTTGTGCTGTTGGATTGTGCAATGATATAACCCAGTATGCGGGCCTGTTCCCATGATTCACGGCTGCGCATGGATAAACCTTGGAGGAAATACCTAATTTCGGCAAAACTCATTTTATCCAGAAAGTAATCGGGTGAAACGCCGCCTTCACCCACCACGCGCGCATAGAGTTCGCGAACGCTTACTTCCTCTGCATCCTCTTTTTTTTTACATCCTCTTCTTTAACAGCTTCCTGCTGTTGCCTTTTGATCTCGTTCAAAATGAAGTCTTTGAATTCTTCAAACAAGGAAGGGTTATCGTCACACAGTTTTATAAATTCGTCGAAGGGAATTGCAAAGCGTTCGTTGTTTGCAAGCAACGTCGAATAAAACAAAATATACTCGTCCAGCAACTTGCCGAACTTAAACGGATAGCCCGCCAAGCCTTCAAAGATGAATAGTATTCTAAGCGTGTATTTTAGCGTGTACGCTATTTTGTTGATCGTGATCGTTTTCATTATGCTTTATTTTTAATTGAGAAGAGCGGTTCTTGACGCCGCTCTTTGTTTAAGTATATTAAGCTGTGGGGTCTTTGACATCTTCGGCGGATGTTCCGGATGTGGGGGTTAATGGGCCCGCTCCCTCGAAATTGACCGTATAAGTAGCCTTGTCACCATCCGGGGCGTTCAGGTCAAGCGAAGTTATGCGCGCCTTTCCCGCATACGATGAAGCCGGAAGCGTCCAACCGGCATCGGGAATACCAAGTTTGGTCGCATTTGCCGGAATACCAAAATTAATATCCACCAACGCACAAGAAACCATTAACGCAAACAACGTATCGTACCCGTTCACGTCCTTATCGGCACTAAAAGCGTTGTCACTCGAGCCCGACCATGAGAGGCTCTTTATGTCCTTGTCCGTCCAGATACCCGAATCTTTGCTTTGCGTGTCCATCGTTTCGGCTGATACGGTTAGCTTGCATGATGTGGCCAACGCCAAAGCCTTGGCATTCGTGAACAACATCAAATCCTTTCCTAATACTGTTTTTGCTTTTGACATGTATATTCTATTTTAAATGTTAGTTACTCCGTTTCCGTCTCAAAAGAGAATGTAATGCGTTGTACAAAAGTGTCCTCTATAAAATCTTCATCGGCGGATATTATTTTTGCGTCGATAACTGTAAACTCGTCGTATTCGCCCCCTTGATTCTCCAATGCGGACCGTACCAGCTCAATGACTTTGACCGAATCGGCATATTTATCACTCGCCACAATCACTTCGGCCGTCGCGTTATCGCCTGTGGCGTATTGGTCTTTGGTGTATCCCGGCGTCAATGAACCCCGTTTATAAATGATAAAGGGAAAGGTAGTCTCATGCGTGGCCGCAATAGGGAATATCTTATCTCCAACCACACCGTGCAGCTCTTGTGAAGCTGATAATTTTTGCAATATGTGTACGCCTATGGATAAACTCATTTCTTCTTATTTACTACTTTCATTATTGAATTGATAATGTTTTGCTCTAAAGACTTTTCGGCCTCGTTCTTCTTGCTTTCAACTGCGGTTCTAAAGAAATAAGAAGCGGTTATACTACCTCTGTTCGCTCCTTTATTGGTAGCTCGTTCTTTCGTGCCAAGTTCAAAGAACTTCAAAGTGAACGCCTTCGAGCCTTTTTTGCGCCTGTCAAGCAAATCCACTCGTGCTCCGGAAGCGTTCCTATAGATGGCGATATGAACCTCTTTCTTTAAATTATTCGCTTTTACCACCGCGCCTAAATTGTTCTGCGCTTCTTTGCGGATGATAGAGACCGACTTTCTAAGGGCTGATTTGATGGCTTTCTTTGCGTCCTTGTCATTCAGTTGAGCAAGTATTTCGTTGATGCGTTTCGTGTCAACGGTTACTTTGTATGAAGCTTGTGTATTACTCATTGATTGATTCAGCTTGTATAATGGTTGCCTGTTGTATTCTATCCCGATTTATCATGCTGATTTTATATTTCCGGCCCTCATAGACGATTCTCATTTTTTCCTGCACTTCTTTGGTGTAGCGAATCATAAATGTGAGAACTTCGGTATTTATCACCTCGCTGTTTACTTCCTTACGGGAACCCGAATTAAAGCGGATATAAACCCTTTTTTCAAATGCCTCCACCCAATTATCAAACGAACCGCCGTATGTGTCACGTGTGGGCTCGTTCTTGAGAAAGGTTATTTTGTCTTTTAGTAGTCCGGCCTGCATTATTGGTACTTTTTAAATGGTCTGATCAAATAATTCAGAGTATAGGGAATAACTGAAGGAGTGGCAAAAGAAACAGGCTCCCGATTGGCATAAAAATTCCCTGCAAGTATTTTAATGGCATGCTTCAACATGGGGTTAAACTCCCCGTCTTTTACATGCTCTTCAAGCGGGGTTTTAATTGTCGTTTCGATTGATAACATGGCGACTTTTAGAATGTCGGCCAGATAAGCATCATCATCGCTAAAATCTATATTCAAATGCTTTTTTAGTTCTTCAACTGTAACGTATTCCATCTTTTTTGATATTAAAAGAGGGATTAGGGCAAACGCCTAACCCCTCTTTACGATTTTATTCACTTAATGGTTAAGCCTTTTTCTTTGCTATTGCGAAGGCTTCGGTCCGTGCCACAACAATATCAAAATCGGAGTTCAGCACAAAGTTTATGATATTGGCTTTTGACTGCGTGTATGGGTCCACAATCAGATCAATATCACCGAATTGGCCGATAGCGCAATAGGAGAACACGCCAAAGCCGATAGAATCAGTGTCCATGTAACTGGTGACCAATACCGGATAACCGTTAATCATATTGTCCTTGCAAATCATTTCGGCAGAACCTTTTTCTTTGGGCGTTGATTTGAGCGCGCCATATACGGCCGGGGTACAAACATAGGCTGCTGTTCCGTCGGTCACGTCCACGCCTTCACCCATCACGGTGGTTTCAAGGGATACGATATTTGCGAATGTCAGGGCGGCTTCATATTCTATATTTGCCTGTGCCTTGACAAAAGGCCCGTCACTTGCACCGTCCAGTTTTGTGCCCGAAAACATCCATTTATTCAGCAACCTCGCCGAACCCAAAGAGATTTGTTTCAGCACGATGTCCTGCAACGAATAGTTTGTTTGTTTGATCGCTTTGCGGGATACCGGGATGGAGATAGAGACACGTTTAGGGAATGCGGTAATTTTGCCGATGTTCAGTTTTGTGTCTCCCACGGTCGCATTCTCACCTTGAATGCTTGCCTCCACGGCCTGCAAGGTTGGAAAGATCAACTCACCAACAAGCCCGCTTTGCATCTTAATGCCCAGTTTGTCAATGATAAGGCCTTTTTCAAGCGGTTCAATCACGTCGCCAATGGTAACAGGAACCATCGGAGATACTCCGGCGGCGTCGGTAATGCTCGCATCGGCACGTTCAATCACTTTGATTCCGTTCTCTGTCACCACTCCGGAATAGTCGGCCAATGAACGATGATTCACAATGTCATCTATCGCTTTGGCGAACAATGCTTTGCCATGAATAACCCTTCTTTCGGGCGTTTCGTTTTCGAGATTTCTTTTTTCAATTTTCACTTGTATAAGCTCCTTTTCATTCTTCAAACCTGTAAATGCCGTTTTTTCTTCATCGTTCAATGATCTTTTTTCGGATTCGGCTCTATCCAAAATGGTGCGCATCTGTTCTTTTAACTCGGCAACTCTTTCAAACTCTTTTTTCATACTTAAATCAGTTTACGTAAATTATTAATTTGTTCCATGTATTGTGTGTCAGCCTTCAGCAAAGAAAGCTCTATGTTCTCAATTCCTCGTACCGTCACATCCGTGCCGAAATATGCGGGGTCGGATACCAGCGACACATCAAAAAGAAGGTCTATCTTATGCACTCTTCGAATCAAAAGTCCGCCTTTCTTTTGATAGGACACATTCTTTGCTTCATCCGTCCAGTAGGCGAAGGAAGAGCCGAATATGTCTCCCCGGTTAATCATTTCTATGGCGGAATCACCTTCTTGTGTATTGGGCGAATCAAACTTATATCCCATGCCGTAATCATCCACGCACAAGGCCAAAGAGCCGACGCCGTGATTTGAACGGGCCAACAATCTTTGTTTATTATGTTCCGCCAATGCTTTTATGTCGCATGAGCGTATTAATTCCTCCGTTATGGCTCCACTTTCAATTATTTCAATGAACGCCCCCTTTTTTTCCTTGTCGTATTGGATGCGCGATTCCTGATTGAATACGGCCCCGTATCCCTGAATCGTTCTACCCTCTGATATTTTTGGGGCCGCCTGCTCTGTGAAACTGCGTATTTCCATGACTTAATGATACTTGTTTTCCTATATGCTTCTTACTTCTCTTTTGGTAGCTCTACTTTTTCGCCTCGAATCTTTGCTGAATTGATGGGGGCCACATTGCAACTGATCATCGCCACGTCCCCGCCGTCGATGGAAGGCAAACCGTTCTTGTGACGGATGTCGTTCGTGGTGAGCACGCCAAGTTCGTGCAAGGCTTTCCAGTAGGCCGCCTGTGTTGTGAGGTCGGTTTGGTACAAGGCGCTTAAATCAAAAGAGATTTGATAAATACCGGCCACACTATCCGGAATAAGCTTGGCGTTAAATTCGGCCTCTATCTGTTTTAATATCGGTTGTAACGTGTCGGTTAAAAAAGAGACTTGGCTCATTTCGGAGGCTTTGTAATTGGTCGCCTGTCCGGCAAACGCCTTGTCCGGGTGAACGCCATAGAAACGGCAAATATCCAGCACGCTGAATTTCTTCGTCTCTAATAGTTGGGCGTCCACCGGATTAATAGAAAGCTGTTGAAATTTCAAATCTTCGGAAATGGCTATGATGTCTTTGCCCGAATTTAGTTGAGATTCCACACGGTCGGCCACGGGTGAAGTTTGTTCATAGTCGAGCGCGTCAAGTCCCGCCATTCCTCCGGATGCGCCGTATAAAAGGGCCTTTACCTTCGTGCCGTTTTGGAATGTTTGCAAATTCTGATTGTCCGCACTCGCCGCAATGCTCAAAACCCGGTGTGCGTAAGTAATCGTGCTTACTCCGGTATATCCTCCGTCTAGGCTCTTATTGCGTAGATGTATAATTTGATCGGCCTCAAAGGTTCCGCTTATGTGGTTGATCGCGTCGGAGATAACATAACGGTTGCTTATCTTATCATAGGCGACCGAATTGTTTGAGCACAGAATCAGTCCGGACACGTCACCGAATGAAGTACGGATGAAGATATAGGCGTTTCCGTTGTTAACCATTTGTATGATTGCGTTCTGTATCATGTCGAAAGAATTTTGTCTGCTGTTTGGGCGACGCGTCAATATGCCGTACAACTCGTTCTTTTCGTCCACGGCGAAATAACCGTCTTGCTTTCTTTTTATTTGCAAGGGCAAAGAAGCGATTGTTCCCGATAAGATGGAGACACAACGATACACCGCCGCCAATTGCATGGCACTGTTCGCACTGTACACGTCAATGGGTTGCGACGGCAAACTAGGCAACCGGGCATTTACGGTTTTTCCGGTGGTGCCACTATTGGTTGTATCCAAGGAGCGTTTTATCTCTTTGCCCTTTCGTGAGAAGCTAAATAGGTTCATATCTTTATCGTGTTATGTTGTTGAATAAATAAAATGTCATCAGGTTGGTTATTACCCCGTCAATTTTTAGGTTGTGTGTTTTCTTCACGGGCTTTTTATTTTCGTTTCTATCCTCGTCCAGCACCGCATTGGCGAAGCAATACCAGTTAATGGGGTTCGGATTGAATGATACAAGCTTTCTTTTTACGGCCAATTCAAAAGATTCCACGGGACTTGTGAAGGTTCCGTAAGTCTGTTTGACCGGAAACAAGATGTTTTTTGCTCCGGAAGAGGAAAGCATGTTCACGAATTCGGCCGATTTGTACGGGTCGTATCCGACGCCTAATATTTTGAGCGACTTGTTCCGTCTAAGGATGTCGGAAACGATGAGCTTGTAATCTATCACGTTCCCATCGCACAGAATCAAGTATCCTTTTTCCGCCCAGCTTTTGTATAGTTCCCGGTTGGGATGTTCGGCCAATGCTTCGCGTGGGAAATAGTAATCCGTATGTGAATGGAACGAACGGGATTCGATGGAATACAAAGTATAGGTAACGGCCGAAAAGTCATCACAAACGGACAGATCGACGGCGACCATACACGGCGGCCTATTGGTCAGATTATCCAGCTTTACATCTTTTGCAAGGGCTTCGATTTCTTGTGCCTTTAGCCATATCTTACTGCTATTCTGGACAAAGAGATTCAGTAATTTAGTGCGAAATTCCAGTGCGTCATCGGCACTAATCAAAGCCTTTTGATATTCGCTTACATAAAAATCTTCGTAAACGGTGATTCCCATGTGCGGCTGAACCTTTCGCCACGTGTCGGGACTGTCCTCTTCGTCGCCTACGTCCGGTTCGAATATGTGAGCGAATATCGAATCGTTTTCGATTTCGCCACGAAGGACGGACTTGTAACCGTTGAGCATATCCAAGAACGGGCATATTTGTTTATCTGAGGCGGTTGTGATAACCACGGTTAAAGGGTTGAGCCGTGCGCCCATTGAAGAGGTTAGAACGTTCTTCAATGATGCGCTATCGGCTTGTGAATATTCGTCCACTATCACCATTGAGGCGTTAAGGCCGTCCAATTTATCAGGATTGGAAGCCAAGCATCGGGCGAATGAGGTCTTTCCCTTTATTCGGTTGTATATGATCTCCCGGTTGATGGTGAAGCGTTTCAACTTCGGGTCGAGAGCCTTTAATATGTTTCTTATTTCATCAAAGCAGATTTTAGCCTGATTGTAGGAATTGGCCGCAACGTAGGTTTGCGCGTTGGCGTCTCCGAAAAGCAGATCGTAAATAGAAAGACTTGCAACGCTCGTTGTTTTGCTGAATTTGCGGGGCACAAATAACAAGGCTTCACGTATGAGCCGTTTGTTTGTTCCGGACCTGTAAAAACCAAGTATGTTCGCGAATTGAAACACCTGTATAGGCGTCAGTTTGTACCGTGTTTTACCCTTCGTCCCGCTAAATTTGAGCTTCTCATAAAAAACGATGAATCGCTTAACCTCGCTAATACGAAACTCGTACTTATCTAGGAACCGGAAAAAGCGGAGAATAGAGAGCAATTCATAAAGATTATGCTTTTCGGGGTTGCCTATGCAGCTATACACGTAAGCTTCTAGCCTCTTATCGGCTTTTTCAAGTCTGTAAGAGGCGATGTTTGTCTTTTGCAACAAGGCGACCGTTGACTTCTTAAGTGCTATGAGCTCTTTATTCTCTATCATCTCCGGCTTTGTTTACTTCGTTAATCAGGTCATTAACTTCGTCGTCCTCGTTGGATGAAAGCGTTTGTAGCGTCAAGCCCAGCTCACGCAAATACTTGCGTAGGTCCTCGCTTGATTTGGAGAATACGGAGAAGGCCGGATGAGCGACATATTTCTTGTTTCCCTCCCTAGTCTTTTCTATCGTGTAAGTCTTCTTTAGCTTGAGTATATCGGACATGGCCAGACACGTGGAAATATACGCTCCCGCACATGTATTGATGGCCATGTCAAGATCATCAGAATAAGTGTTCTGTGATTCCATCGCTTTATGAATACGCTGCTTTACTGTTTCAATATCGGCCATTTTTATATATGCTTTTTGCATATATGAGAACTACGCGACTATTTGGTAGCGCATTGTTTGGCACAAAAAGCATACCCCCCCCCAGCACCCCCACGGGTTTGAAAAGTGACACGCATACAAAAACTAGGGAGAGTGGGTTTCGACACTATGTGTCAGAAGTAAAAAAACCGCCCCCTCTTGGTTCTTTTGCTGAATGTTTTATGAAAAAATAAAAAAAATAGAATATCTTTGTCGTGAAACGCAACAAGAAATGGGTAAAATATTAATTATAGGGAATGGCTTTGATCTGGATTTAGGGTTAAAAACGAAATATTGGGATTTTATACAAAGCAAATACTTCCAAGATAATGCCATAGGAGATCAAGATAGGATATTCCCTTTTTTAAAAGGGTTCTATGAGATAAATAAGTGGGTAGATTTAGAATATGTATTGAAAGAATATGCTATAAATAATGTTGGCAATCATTTACATAATGATTTTACACTTTTATGTGATTCATTATGTGATTATTTACTCGATTTAGATTATAGTCTAATTAATAAAGAATCCGTAGCTTCTAATTTATTGGAAACTATAATTTATAATACGTTATTCACGAGGGTATATTCATATAACTTTACAAGCCTGCAAGATATTGCTAAGTTATTATCTATAGAGATAAGCGAGTTATCGCCTAGCATTGAATATGTGCATGGAAACATAAACGATAGGTCGATAATATTGGGATTTGAGGATGATGCAGAGGTTGATGATAGTAAATTATTTATGATAAAATCTTTTAGTCCTCATTATTGCTCACATAATATTCAATACGATTTAGATAAAGCAGAAGAAATAATATTTTTCGGACATTCTTTAGGGAGTACAGACTACCACTATTTTGCAAACTTTTTTCAGAAGCAGTCACGAATAGATCTGAAGGAAGAAAACTCAAAAAAAATAACGATATTTACTTATAATGACAAATCTAGAGTCGAGCTATTGACACAACTTAGAGCGATGAATGAAAAAAGAACCGATTTACTATTCAATTTAAATAAGCTTCAGATTCTGTGTACAGGAGAGAATAGAGATAAAGATAAAATTGATAGCTATATAGAAAAATTAACAAAAGAAGAAAAGGAATACGTGGAACAATCCACGATGCATGGCCCATTTATAGTAAATATATAAAACTGACCAGATATATAACGACTTCTGATTTCATAAATATTTATAAAATCAGAAGTATTGTTTAAATTATAATTATATACACGCAAGAACCCTTTTATAATTATAATGTTAGACTATTCTAGATATCGTCAACTAAAAACTTAATTATAATTCATCATCAGCTTCATCACTAATGATATGCTGAGGTTTTTGAGTAAATTTATCAAAGACTCCTTTTAGCCCAATGCCGCCAACCAAACCCGTAACAAAAGATAAAAAAGTCACAAAAAATTCATCTTTTAGAATAAGGATTAATACCATCAATATAAACAAGCCCAATCCACCATATAAGAGAATATATCTTAGCGTTTTCTGATCAATGCAAGTAGCATCAATGGCTTTTAAGTTAATCTTTTCATATACTTCTAATTTTTTAGTTGTATATTTATAAGCATTATCCTCATTTTTATCCATTATATTTAGCAACTTGTCACGCTGTTCAGAGCTAAATGTAGAAACGTCCAAGGTGTTTTTTGAAACCCTTTGCATAGCCATCATTTCAAGACTCCTTAACATAGTGTTTTTTGAAGTCTTACTAGTGAGCTCATTATTGGCTTCCGATAAAGCCGTAGCATTCACTAATTCATCGTTGTCATTATTTAATCCCAAATCAGCCATTTGACGTCAACTCTTTTAATTCTTTAATATAAAGTATATTGTAATTTGAGAATGTATTTTTCTCCGACTTTGCATCTAAAGCGAAATCAGTAGCAATTTCGATAAATGAATCAAATGCTGAGAGCTTATGTTCAAAGTAATAAGACGCTTTTTTCTCTCTATAAGCATCTTTTAAAGCTTTTAACAAGTTATCAATTTCGACGTTGGAAACATTATTTTGAGTCCCATACTCGAGAATGACATCATTGTACAACTCATAAGATTCATCAAGGGCTTTAATTTGAGAATTCATTTCTTTTTTCCTTAGTTTAAGCATAGAAACCTCCATAAATGATTTTACTATTTAACAATACATACAAACATATAGTTCATTAATCACTTATATTGCGCAAATATAGTTTTTTTCTATATAATTCTTTTATAAATCCTCTTTTTTTATACTAATTTCATTTTTTTAGAAACAATGCAGTTCTGTATAAAAGTAGGTAGGAATAGAGAATGGCAAAATACATAAATAGGCATTTCAAAAACAATTATTCACAGTAACTTTAAGAATAAAGTACAGCTATAAAGAAAAAAACACTAAGCCGCTCCATGAATTAACAAGAAAAATGAATCCAAACAAAACGCAAATAGAGCAACAAACAGACATCAATTACTAATAACTAAATAACATTGATATGTTTTAAATACTTATCTTCAAACCTTTCTGTCGCCCTTTTATTATTCGCCTGAATAGATTCTTTCGAGTGACTAAACGCACACCGATGTATCTCTGCATGGCAGGCATGACAGACACTTTGCAGATTATTAAAGTCAAACATGAGATTCTTCATTCCCATTTCATGCGGTACGGATTCGACCGGGGTACGATGGTGTACTTCGGTTGCAAGCGTACTCATACCTTTTGCTTCGCACACTTCACAAATCGGATTGGCTTTAAGCTTATCAACTCGAAGTAGCTTCCACCGCTTCGAGTTGATTAATTTAATGTATATAGGGTTACGGCTCATAACTCAATTATTTACGTTTAGATTTAACCCTCATATCATTGGGGCCTATAAATTCAACATGCAGATAATATTCATAACTCCAACTAAGAAGAGTATTAAAGACACTGTGATTCATGAATTTTAGAATCTGCTTCTTTAGTTTACGCGGGAAGCGACCACGCTTTGTTTTACCAAACTTCATAATTTAACTATTCAAAATGGAAGGTTCCAGTCTCCAAGATCACAGCCGATAAAAAACTTGTTATTCCATCCCATCATAGCATGGAAGGCATTACGGCTCATGCTCTTTAAAAGTCTCTTCTTTCGTTTCCGTGGAAATCGTTCCCGCATAGTCTTGTTTAATTTCATAACTCTTGTTTATCCAATCCATTAATAAAATATTTTATTCTCGCACAGTTCCCATCGCATCGGGTACTTTTCGTTTCAGTCTTATGTGTATAGCTCGCACAACCCCGACTAACTTTGGAAGGGCATGTTTGTTTATATACTTCTATAGCTTGCCGTCTCGTTTCGTCTCGCTGTATTCGGGCCGCCTCTGAGGCAATCATTCTAATCAAACCGCGCGACCTTACTTTTTCCGTTGTCGCCTCTTTAATGTACTGCTCTGCCTTACTCATTGTTTTGCATCTTTAGGTTTGTAATTCCATCCGTTTAATTCGTAACATCTTTTGCGAATGACTTCCTCATTCCAGTTTTGATCTATCTTGTCCGCCGTACCATCATGATGATCATGATACAATTTGTAACTACCCATGTGGCGGCAATAATAGTAATCCGGTCCAGCATACACATTTGCGGCTCTATGGCCTAAACTCTTTTCTGTTTCCATTTTATTTCGATTAATTACTTAAGATTGCGACCTATTGAGGCCAACTTTGATAAAGCTTTTTCAAGCTCTTTGTTTTTTTCCTTTTGGGGTACTTTATCCCAACACTCACAGCAAGATGCACCACTAGGAGCATTATAAAAACCTCCTTTGATTTCCTTGCCACACCTAGTACACTTTAATGTTTTCATGTTTAAATATTTTCTATAATTTTCATTGAAATAATTCAAGTTGAATCGGTTTGGTGTAGCATTTCGGACACATACAATGCTCGCTTGTTACATTCCAAGCATTACGATTCAGTGTTACATCACATTTCACATACCCATTCTTGATAATGTGCCTAACGTGATTTATTACCACTTCGCCATTAGTGCAAACGCTTCTTCCCTCCACTATGCGATACTCCATTTTTAAAGCTCCTCCCATGATTCGCGATCTTCTTCATCCGGCTTCGTCGGCTTCTTCACCACAACTCGAATCGCCTTTTCCGTGAACTTGCTTGTCAGATAATTATCCGCTTCCTTCCAATTGGAGAAGCAAAGATTCGGGTCGGTATAAAGCGACACGATTGTTTCGTTTAGCTTATCCATCGCACCGAACGCACTTGAATTAATCGTTCCATCCAATAGCGTGAATTTGTCGCTAAGACGTTGATAATTCTCATTTATGAATCGGTCGATATAAAGGCGATTCGTTTCATTCACGGCAAAGCATTGAGCCGGAACATCATGCAAATAATTTGCATTACTAAGTTTTGTCATTCTTTCCATAATCGTAATTGTCCGTTTATCTCGTCAAGTTTATATTGAGGTAATTTTCTTTTAGGTTTGACAAAGTCAAATTGTCGGTCCGCTTCGGACAGATCATAAAACATTTGCCTGATTTCGTCCGGGACGGGTTCCTCTTCTTCGTCGTGTTCCGGGTCGGCCACTCGTAGAAAGCAGTGCCACAAGTACTGATTGATTTCGTAGATACTTTTAAACCCGAACTTTTCTTTTATCAAATCGGCCCGTTCGTATGCTTCGGTCGATATTCTTGCAACGACCTTTTTAAAGCCCCGTGTTTGCATTTTCTTTCGTCTCTTCATATTCCCCTTTGATTTGGTGGTTTTAATTGTTCTATTGCGTCCGTATCGCCTTGTGCGGCCCTTCTCTTTGTTTCCATGTACCAGCTTAACGAAGTGTAGCCGTCCGGTATTGGTGAACTACGGGCTTCAATTTCATCTCTAAGCTGATTCAATCTTAGCCGTTCTAACTCTAAATTCCTGTCACTTCTGAATTTCTTTATAGCCTCACAGAATGCTATCGGGTCGAATGAACCGTAAAACTTGCCGTAGATGCCCAGTTTGAAGCGGGCAATAAAAAGCATGAATTCAGGAAGCTTCAAAAAGCCGTAGTATGATAGAATCAATTCGGCCAGTTCCTTTCGGGCCTCTTCGCTCAAATCGTTTTTAACTTGCGTAAACAAGTCGACGCTATTCAACTGAATGTTTATCCATTCAAGTGCTCTTGCCCGTCCGTACGCCTCCGAAACAAGTTGCATCGTTGGTGCATCGCTTGTGTACACTCGTTCGATGTTGTTTGGAAGTCTAGCCCCAATTTGCGGATTGAACACTTTGCCCAATTCGCTAAAATTTGAGTACTTCGTCATCAGGCAAGTTATCCGGGCTTCCCTCTGTGCTGTTTGCAATGTCTGCAATGAGGTTTCTTGTTTTATCTGCCTTACTAGGTTTCCGATCTGTTTCATTGAATTTATTTGTTTTAAACCAGTTTGAAAAATGAAATTTTGCGTCTTTGGTTGTTTTTGATGTTTCGCCTCTGTTTTGAAGTTCCGCAAAAAAGTTTTTTAAGTGAACCGAAAAGGCCTGAGGCGTTAAGTGATTGTTCATACAAAATTGCTCCAGCCAAATTCTTTCGTTCAAAAGCGAATCAAAGCAAACATCCAAATCAACTTCGGCCTCATGTGCGCATATATACGCGGGCGTTAGGAGAATATTATTATTCTCATTCTTGTTATGCCTGTTAGTTGTCTGTTGCTTGTCTGTTGGTTGAATGTTATTTTGCATGTTGATTTGACTGTTAACATCGTTATTTGAATCTTGGTAACTCTCATAATTACAGATAGTTATGACCCTAAATTTGTTTGTTGATCTGTCTGTTATTACGCCTGTTGATTTTAAGCGATCTAAACAAGTCCTTACAGATTGCACCGAAATTCCAGTGTCTTTTTTTATATCGGGTAATGTCGTTATGAACTGTCCGGGAAGGAGTTCGACGCCTCGCCACATATTGGTTTTGTGGTTTGCTTTTAAAAGAAAATAGATCAGCAAATGCACCATTTCGGAGTTATCAAACCATTCCCATTCTATTAATTTTCTATGTAGCTTTATCCAACCTTCCATTACCTCTATTTTTATAATAATTACACATGCGTATGCCTGTCGATCTGTATATTTTTAGGACGGAGCAAAGGCACCTAAAATCATCTACAGGTCCGGCACAGGAACAAGTCCTGCAATTGGCTTTAATTTCAACTTTCTTCGCCATCCTTACACCTCCTTTATTCTAATGCCATGCACTTGTAGCATGAGTTTGCGTTTGATTATATAATCCTTTGTTTTCATCCCTTTGGAATCCTCTACAACCGTTTTGCCGTCTCGTATGTATTGAAAGTCGGCGTAATAGCAAACGGCCCTTTCTAAGAGATTCTTTTTGTGTAGCACCTTTCGTACGCCTTGCACATCGTAGTGTTCGTATTGGGCCGGAATGAGCTCATATTTGACTTGTTCTTGCAGACATGAGACAACACCCTTCTTTTCGAGCAGTTTCAATTGTTGCGCCCGGTTATATTCTCGAATGGAATCATAACCTTTGTACTTTACATTCTTATACTTTGTCATGCTTGATTAATTGATTCGTGAATTGCGGAACGAAGCGGAATTGAACCGCTTACCCTACCTTCCATTTCGGAAAGGGGTTCTAACCATTGAACTACGTTCCAATATGCCGGGACTTTCACCCGGCCGATCTTACTTTTCTTTGGGCGCATATGGGTAAACGTCCATAATTTCGGTTTCCTTGACCATTTCAAGGCTATAGTCGGCAAGTGTGCCTTTCATACTTTCTACCAAGCGATCTTTAGCTTCTTGTAGCGTGTTGGCTTGCACTAGTACATTCGATTTCGTTTTGCGCTCTTTGACGCTCTTATCGTCCAGTGTAATAAAGGCGATTCGACATTTAAAAAAGCGGTCGCCGGAATCGTGAAAGAACGTTTCGCTATATGCGGCCCGTGTTATAGCGGTGACGGTAAACTCTCCGGAAATGAACGGTGTAACTTGTTCAATTATGCGGGCTTCGGCTTCGGTGAAGCTAAGCGCGTCAACCAAGTACGGTTCAGTAACTTTTTTAGTCATTCCGTTTTCGGCTAATTTCTCATAACGGACTTTGCATTCAAACCATGTGTGCATCATTTTTTCTATGTTTTTAAAGTGAATATAATGTTAGTGTTGTGACGGTCTGCTTTGCTTTTTAGCAAGCTTTTTCAGGCTCTTTTTGAGCTTATATATTTCATTTTGTACAGGAACATTGCCCTTCGATTCGGGTTGCAATGCTTCGATCTCTAGCTTTAGCTTTAGCACCTCTTTGGCAGATTCTATACAGTCCGGGAAGTCGCGCCAGCTTCTAAGCGATTCGTCAACTATTTCATTGGATAGTCTGATACGGTCGTACAGTTTCTGTATGTTCTCCACATGGTCGGCCCGGTGCATTTCGATTATTCGACCATCGTTTATATAGCCGTCGTAAATCACATAATAAAGCGTGTCTACGTCAGGGCGACCGATGAAGTGGCCTAGGAACTGCCAATAGTATTCGTTCTTCTCGTCTATCTCGTTAAGGAATTGAAGAGATTCGATTTTACCCTGTGACATCGGACATTTGATTTCGCCTAATGCAATCACTTTGCCATCAGAACCGTAAACATAGAAGTCCGGACTATCTCCAAAGCCTTTAAACGGCTCATTGAATACAATGTCTTTAAAGTCTGTCGTACACGATTTGATTCCACTGATTAGTTGGCTACGTAGCCATTCGATTGCAAGCGATTCATTTTCACGTCCCCAGTCAAGGGCTTTGCCCGTTGGGCTCTCACGCATAATTCCGGTTCTTCGCTCATAGCGTACTAAATACATTTCATCAAATGCGGCTTTGCCAAAGGGTGTGCCTTTTCCGGCTTTCATTAAATCGGGAAGAGTGGAAGCGGTGATTTTGCCGCGACGCTTCTCTTTCCATTCCGTTTCTTTTTGTTCAGGAGATTTCATACTTTATAAGTTCTTTGATTTGATCTTTAGTGAATCTATATTTGCCCTGTACGGCCGAAAGTTTATACCCGCCTTTAAGGGCATCAATAATATCTTTCCACACTGTAGAGTTTGTTTCTACGGGAATGAGTTCTTTCTCTTTAGGAAAAAATGGTCTGATTCTAAGGGCGTCAATCATTTCGCCAAATGCGTTCACCCTCGCCGAACCAATTTGTAGCTTCTTATTCATCCAATCTTCGTAGCATGGCGTCTTAAAAAGCTTTTCCATTGTTTTGCAATTGGTCTTATTCAAAACCATGGGTTTAACATCTTCTTGAAAATACAAAACGTTGCATTTTTCCTTCTGTCCACTCTTGTTTGGCACATCTTCTTTCACTACACACTTTGCAGTAAGGATTATATCGCTACTTGTTTTGAGGTCCTGAACCCCTAAATAGGGATAGTTGAATAGGCTTTTCCAATGCGTTTTTTGTTCCATAACATTCTATATCTTTTTGTTATATAAATAAGTTAATTTATTAATTTAATTAAGCTAACTGTTAACAACTTGATTTCTTTGATTAAACCATGTTATAAATAAGCCTGTTACACTTTAAATATTTGATATTCAAATAAATAGTCCTATATTTGCATTAGTTTTTTCATAGGTTAAGATTTAAGTTTAACAAGAAGAATGGTTGCTCGTGAAGAGTAGCCATTTTTTTATGCGCATATTGATAACTATAAATACTCTTCATTACTTTCTTCTGATTGGTATAGCGTAGAATAACATGATTCGCAAACAGTAATCATCTTGGAGCTATGTTTCTTTAGATGCACCACTTCGACTTCGATCTCTATTCCTTCGCCCTCCTCTAGTTCTTGCCCGCAATCCTCACAGCGCACAACGTCGGAAGGACACACGCCAAGGAAAGAGCAACATCTACAGTTGCCAATACATTCAATTTCCTTGTCTTTCATTTCTTCGGTGATTTAATTCATTACACACTAGCACATAGAGAATCGTTAAAGCAACGATACACAATGCAACTATTAATTTACCTCGTTCGGGTTCGCCTTCGGCCAATGCGCACGCTATGAACATGGCTATTATGGCAACGGGGCTTTGTTTTAGAGTTAGCATAATATCTAATTAAACTGTTTTACTTTTCTTTTGGGGCTCTATTGTGTACCTTAGTACATCGGAAGCATTGCACAGCCATCTACCATTCTGTTTGTCTGTGCTCTTTTCGGCTCTTATTTTATTTTCAGCGACTAAACGCTCAAGCCTTCTTTGACCGCCGACTAATACTTGCGCCGTATTTTTACTGAGAACTATATTTTGCGCCGCTCTCAAAATTGTGTAGTATCTACTATCAAATTGCAGTGTTGGTTCCATTTGCGTTTATATCTATTCGTTCTACAATAATCCAATCTCCTTTTACTTCTGTTTCGAAAACGATACCATCATCCGATTTCAAATCGGATGCGGTTGTTCTGACTGATTTTCTACGGCTTCGAGGAAATAATATTTTCTCTCCTATCTCCAACCCCTTTAGTGCCGATCTTATTGGCTTTCTTTCCATAACATTAAAAGATTACTTCTATATTGATAATACTTCCACGATAGACGCATGTAACCCTTTTTCCACATGTCGTCGAAGCTTTAATAATTGCATCCAATAAAAGCTTATTGTCAGATAGCACCGAACAATTGAAATGATGTTCTTTACTCTTTTCACAAGAACAGCCCATACAAGAATCTCCGCCTAGGAATTTATACATTGCCGTTAAAGCCTTTACTAATTCATAATCTGTTTTCATATCTGAAATTTTCTTTTAGTTTTAATTCCGCCGCTTGATAAGGCTTTTTCTCTAATTCTTTCGGGTGTTTCCCCCTCTGTGATGTATCTGAGTGCGTTTCTTACAGTTTGTTCGGATACTTCAAAGAGTGTTGCTAACTTCTTTACCGAACCTCGTTCTACTAAAATTCTTGCCATATTATTAACTTTTAAAATATAATTCCTAACTTTGTCGAATGTGCTTTGCGTTTTGTTTCGCACAATGTTTTCGTTTTGGTTATGCAAATATATTGCCGAATGACGACATATTCAAATAAATCTATACTTAAAATCGTCAAACGACGTTATTTAGAATAATTATAAATAACAAAATAATGGAAAATCTCGTTATACAAAGGGTTATTGCTATCATTAAAGATAAGAATATGAGCCCTAAAAAATTTGCAGAGATTATAGGGTTCAATTATTCAACCCTAAATAATTATATATCAGGTAGAAGAACATCTATAGAAGTATCTCTACTGCACAAGATTTCATTGTCGTTTGACGATGTGTCTTTGGACTGGATTATTACTGGAAAAGGGAGTATGTATAAGAATACGTCAGATGGTAGTAATGTAGACATCGAAAATCTGAAAGAGGAGCTAACCATGTTAAAGGGTGAGAATAGAGTACTCCGGGAACAAATAGGTCTCGGAGAAAGAAAAGATTCAAAACATAGGAGTGCGTAATTATAGATTTTAAAACACGAAAGCGAATAAAGTAATGAAAAAACTATTTCTAGGTTTAATATTAATGAGTTTTCCAATTTTCACATTTGCGCAATTTAGTGTTGATAGAGTGGATGAATTTACGGATGATACGGTTGTTGCAACGGAGGGCGTTGTATTGCAAAGAGGGTTCTACGACAGTTTTATTCTAAACTTAAAGCATTGCCTTGGAGAGAATTTTATTGGTTGTACATTGACTACTAGTAAATGCTATAATATTTACGGAGACAAATCTTTAATATATATAAAGTTTAGTGACAATACTATACGCAAAGCGGTTTGTTACCAGAATGCAACGGCGGGTTACGCAATATATACAGGCGTTACCTTTTGGAAAACATCAATGATATACCGCCCAGAAAAAGGTTTTATAGAAGATTTAGCGACGAAGGATATTGTAAAATACAGATATGAGACAAGTATCGGCAACTTTGAAAGTGATGTCAAACCTAAAAAGGCAAAAAAGTTTAAAGAGCAAGCGAATGCATTCTTATCAAGGCTATCAAACTAATAAGATTATAGGCGCATCAATATCAAACAATGTTTTGGCAACACAATAAGTTCCAAGCAAAAAAATATGATAGGACAATTAAACTTTAAAGCGCAACAAGAAAAAAATGAAGACAATAAAAAAACAACGAAAAAGCGACTTCCCAAAAGCGTCATTTACTTTCGCTCGTCGGAACCTTTTTAAAATTAAAATATAAACGAATTATTAACCCGACATCCCCTAAAGAGTGTCAAAGCAAGTGTCACAAATAAATATAGTTTTTGAAAAGGAGAGCTAACATATTATTAATCAAGCATTAAGAATTAAGACAGCCGTCTATTCGTAACGCGTAGGTCGCCGGTT
>DBTL01000054.1:405-18730 GCA_002307035.1 Bacteroides sp. UBA1317 | reverse complement strand
GTAGGTCGCCGGTTCAAGTCCGGCTACCGGCTCATGCAGCCGCAGGAACTTCCTTATAAGGTAACACGTCTCTCTTTTACAACTATCACTATATTATTTATAGCGATTCAACTCTTTTTTCTCTCCTATTTACCAGTATTCGGACAAGAGACCTATCAAGGCGCAACTTTAAACAAACAAAATCTTCAAAACTTAGAGATTCCCAATGCGACAACTTCCCGAGAAGAACAAGTTATAAAGCATAGAGGGTATATTGTTTCATACAATAAATCGTGGAAACTACCAAATTGGGTCTCTTATGAACTTACCAGAGCCGAACTCACTGGTAAAGCAAAAAGAAATAATCGTTTCATGAGCGATCCCTTCGTTTACGGGAACAGTGCCAGCAACAAGGACTATGCTCGTAGCGGTTTTGACAAAGGGCACATGGCTCCGGCTGCAGACATGAAATGGGATGAGGTAGCAATGAAGGAATCATTCTACTTTAGCAACGTTTGTCCTCAGCATCCGGAACTAAACCGAAGAAAATGGAAGGATCTGGAAAGCCAAATTCGTGATTGGGCAAAAGCGGACAGTGTACTGATCATTATTTGTGGACCTTTGGTCGATAAGCAATCAAAGACTATCGGACGAAATTCGATTACTGTTCCAACAGGATTCTTTAAAATAATACTATCTCCTTTCCCGACTCCGAGAGCTATCGGTTTTATCTTTAAGAATGAGCGTTCTGTTGCCAACCTTAGAAGTTATTGCATAACGATTGACAATATAGAAAGCATAACCGGTTTAGATTTCTTTTCTCATTTACCCAATAAACTCGAAAGGCAAATTGAATCACAAATAGACTTCTCTCACTGGCCCATGAATTAGTGTTCCAAAATTCCCTTCAAAGAAATTTAAGAAAGATTTTAGTCCATCAACCAATCCTATTCACCCATTTCTTTATATCTTTGGCGCGAAATTCAACACACTCATTCGATGATTAAGAAAAACAAGAAAAAATTATCACTAATTGCAGCCATTCTTTCTGCAGCTGGTTTTATAGCTATAAGCACTGTATACTACTATTTCTTTTCCTCACAATTTCATCCGCAAAAAGAAGTTTACGTCTATGTTGATAGAGACGACACGCTTGACTCTATTTATAACAAGGTAATAGCCAAAGGATTACCAGGCAATTTAAGTGGATTTCGCTGGATGGCCGAATATCAAGATTATGCAAAGAATATACATACCGGACGATATCTCATAAAACCCGGAGATAATGTGTACCACGTATTCAAACGTCTGGCAAGAGGACGGCAAACACCTTTAAATCTGACAATAGGCAATGTACGAACAAAAGAAAAATTAGCACGCAACATAGGAACGCAACTAATGATTGACTCCACGGAGGTTGCTTCTAAACTTTCAGACTCTGCCTTTTGTGCGAAGATGGGCTATAAAGAGGAAACGATTATATGCCTGTTTATTCCTGAAACTTATCAGGTGTATTGGGATATAAGTTTAGACGACTTCTTCAAGCGGATGCAAAAAGAGCATGCCAAATTCTGGAACAAAGAGCGACTAGCTAAAGCTAAAGCTATCGGGTTAACACCGGAAGAAGTTTCCACTGTTGCATCTATTGTGGAAGAAGAAACCAACAACGACAATGAAAAGCCAATGGTAGCGGGCTTATATTTGAATCGATATCACGCATCGATGCCTCTGCAAGCAGACCCTACAATCAAATTCGCCTTGCAGGATTTCAGTCTGAGACGGATCAAAAATGAATACCTCAGCATTAACTCACCTTACAATACATATAAAAACATAGGATTACCTCCCGGCCCCATCCGAATACCATCCGTGAAGGGCATTGATAGTGTGCTGAATTATGTGAAACACAATTATATATATATGTGTGCCAAAGAGGACTTCTCTGGCACGCACAACTTTGCAGCCAACTATGCTGACCACATGGTAAATGCCCGCAAATACTGGGAGGCCTTAAACAAAAGAAAAATCTTTCAATAATCGTCTCCGATTTATAAGCAACCAACTAATACCTGATTAACACTAAAAAAAACAATATGGACAAGCAACTTTTACTCGGAGATGAAGCGATTGCTCAAGCAGCTTTAGATGCCGGACTTTCGGGCGTATATGCGTATCCCGGAACTCCTTCTACCGAGATTACGGAATACATTCAAGGAGCCACCCTTACGAAAGAGAGGAATATACATAGCCGCTGGTCGGCCAATGAAAAGACTGCTATGGAGGCAGCATTGGGCCTGTCATTCGTAGGTAAACGGGCATTGGTCTGCATGAAGCATGTTGGACTGAATGTGGCTGCCGATTGCTTTATTAACTCAGCTATTACGGGAGTAAAAGGCGGACTGATTGTGGTTGCTGCGGACGATCCAAGCATGCACTCTTCACAAAACGAACAAGACAGCCGTTTCTATGGGGACTTCTCGCTGATTCCAATGTATGAGCCAAGTAATCAGCAAGAGGCTTACGACATGGTGTACAGCGGATTTGAATTTTCTGAAAGAACAGGAGAACCGCTACTGTTACGTATGGTGACACGTCTGGCGCATTCTCGTTCCGGTGTGGAACGTAAAGCGCAAAGACCTCAAAACAATCTTTCTTTCAGTAACGACCCGCGACAATTCATCCTGCTCCCCGGAAACGCCCGAAAACGATACAAAGCTCTTCTTGCCCGTCAAGACGAATTCATAAAGGCTTCAGAAGAATCATCTTATAACTCATACATTGATGGGCCAAACAGGAAAATGGGTATTGTAGCCTGTGGCATCGCATATAACTACCTAATGGAAAATTATCCCGAAGGATGTGAGTATCCGGTGTTAAAAATCGGCCAGTATCCATTGCCTAAGAAGCAGTTGAAACAATTGGTTGAAGCATGCGACGAGATTCTAATCTTGGAAGACGGGCAACCATTTGTGGAAAAGCAACTGAAAGGATATCTGGGCATGGGGTTGAAAATAAAAGGAAGACTAGACGGCACCATCTCTCAGGATGGAGAATTAAATCCTGATACCGTGGCTCTTGCCGTAGGAAAAAAACATAAATCTTACTTCACAATACCCGATATCGTGGAAATGCGTCCACCCGCACTTTGTGAAGGCTGTGGACATAGAGACATGTACACAACTCTGACGGAAGTATTAAAAGAGGAATATCCTACTCATAAAGTATTTAGCGATATCGGCTGCTACACGCTAGGAGCCAATGCTCCTTTTCATGCCATCGACTCGTGTGTAGATATGGGTGCTTCTATCACAATGGCCAAAGGAGCTTCTGATGGAGGTCTCCATCCGGCAGTCGCTGTTATCGGCGATTCAACTTTTACCCATTCGGGAATGACCGGTCTGCTAGACTGCGTTAACGAAAAGGCAAATGTTACCATCATCATATCCGACAACGAAACGACAGCCATGACAGGGGGACAAGATTCCGCAGGAACAGGACGTTTGGAAGCTATTTGTGCCGGCCTCGGAGTAGAACCGGAACACATCCGCATCATCGTTCCACTAAAGAAGAATTACGAAGAAATGAAACGAATGATACGAGAGGAAATTGACTACAAAGGGGTATCTGTCATTATCCCCCGCAGAGATTGCATCCAAACATTAGCACGCAAAAAGAAGAATAAATAAGCCATGAAAAAAGATATTATACTATCAGGCGTAGGTGGACAAGGTATTTTGTCTATTGCCACAGTCATCGGTAAAGCAGCCTTAAAAGAGGGACTTTATATGAAACAGGCAGAAGTGCACGGTATGAGTCAGCGTGGTGGTGATGTGCAATCGAATTTGCGAATCAGTGACTGCCCTATCGCTTCTGATTTAATTCCATCGGGTAAGTGCGATCTGATTATTTCACTTGAGCCAATGGAAGGGCTTCGTTACCTCCCCTATCTCAGCGCTGATGGTTGGGTGGTTACGAATGAGACTCCGTTCATCAACATTCCTAACTATCCTGATAAAGAAAAGGTAATGGCAGAAATAAAGATGCTGCCTCACAAAATAATACTCAACGTAGACGAAGTAGCCAAAGAGGTAGGCTCTGCACGAGTAGCAAACATGGTATTATTGGGAGCTACTATACCTTTCTTGGGAATAGATTATGCTAAAATACAAGATAGCATTCGTGAGATCTTCGAACGTAAAGGTTCCGAGATTGTAGAGCTTAACTTGAAAGCATTGGCTGCCGGAAAAGAGATTGCAG
This sequence comes from Bacteroides sp. UBA1317, assembly GCA_002307035.1. Lineage (GTDB taxonomy): Bacteria > Bacteroidota > Bacteroidia > Bacteroidales > Bacteroidaceae > Bacteroides. Next base: position 14,494 of record DBTL01000054.1, on the reverse strand, counting down.
AAAAAACAATGTAAAAGCGTGAGTGATATAAACAGAAGCAATAAATAAACAAAATATGCAATTATTAAAAGAAAGAATCCTGCAAGACGGAAAATGTTTTGAAGGGGGTATCCTGAAAGTAGACAGTTTTATTAACCACCAGATGGATCCTAGATTAATGAAATCTATCGGTGATGAGTTTGCACGACTTTTTGCTTCAAGCGGAGTTAACAAAATAATGACCATTGAAGCCAGCGGCATTGCTCCTGCTATTATGACGGGTTATCTCATGGATCTTCCGGTTGTCTTTGCGAAGAAAAAATCGCCGAAGACAATAGAAAATGCATTAATCACTACTGTGCACTCATTTACCAAAGACCGCGACTATGAAGTCGTTATCAGTTCGGATTTTCTCACTCCGAATGACAGAGTACTGTTCGTCGATGATTTCTTAGCCTATGGGAATGCAGCCCTGGGTGTTATCGATCTGATGAAACAATCGGGCGCACAACTGGTTGGGATGGGCTTTATCATAGAAAAAGCATTCCAAAACGGACGAAAGATGCTCGAGGAAAAAGGGGTACGAGTAGAATCTTTAGCCATAATAGAAGATCTGTCCAATTGCCAAATCAAGATAAAAGAATAGTAGAACACACAGATGACTTACACAGGCTTGGAGAACCTTTTTGAAGCTCCATTTCGCATCAATGGGTCAAAAACAGCCGCTACATTGCGAATATAAAGCATACCGTCATCTGTTACGTTTATTTCTTCAGGAGTATAAGTTATGATACCATCATTCTTCATCTCCTCCAGTTTGCTTGGGTCATAAGAGATATCGGTTTGAATGGTTTCTACGTTCAGACCGATATGTTCTGAAAGCTCTTTCCAGTTCATACGATTATTGCACATCAACGCAGTGATAACCTCACGAGCCAACTGTTCTTCTTTGTTGAGCGCATAGCCACGCATGACAGGCAAGTAGCCTTTGTTGACAATCCCTATATATTCTTCGATGCCTCGCACATTCTGACAATAGGCAGAAGAGAGCTGGCTAATAGCCGTTACCCCAAAAGCATAGACTTGTCCGGTAGTGGCACGCGTGCAATATCCCTGAAAGTTGCGATGAAGCATGCCGCTCTGAAGAGCAACATACAAGGCATCATCCGGCTGTACGAAGTGATCGAGCCCGACAGGTTTATATCCGCAACTTGTAAGGATATCTATCGTTCTCTTATACATACTGCTCTTATCCTCCGCAGAAGGTAATCCTGCTTCCTCCAGCTTCAGCATGTTTTTATTTACCCATGGCACATGAGCATAAGAAAATGTCACTAGTCTATCAGGTTCCAACGTTGCGGCTTTCCCTATAGTTTGCGCAAATCCTTCTACTGTCTGTTTGGGCAAACCGTAGATAAAATCCATATTGATCTTCACATTGTGGGAACGTAATATAGAAAAAATTTCCTCCATTGGCAGAAGAGAGGGAGCACGATTGGAGATTTCGAGCACTTCTGTATTGAAATCTTGCACACCAATGCTGAGACGATTAAACCCCGCTTCAACCAATTGCAACCAATGCTTTTCGTTCAAATAACCCGGATGGCATTCAATAGCAATCTCCGGATGTTCAATGCAAGCGAACGATGAAAGAAGTAGTTCATTAATCTCTTTGAGGTAGTGCAACGGGATGGCTGTTGGGGTTCCACCACCATAATGTATTTGGGATATCTTTCGATTCTTATCCAGAAGCGGCAGCACCTGCATAATTTCCTTTTTCACCGCATCCACATACGCAGCTACTACATCTTTCTTAGCCATTGGGTACGAATTGCATCCGCAGTAATGACACAAACGTGGACAGAAAGGAATATGGATATAGAATGAAATATAATCGGGATGCTCCTGATTGGAAGCTATTACAGCCTCACGATAATCATTGGAGGTAAAACCTTCATGAAAATAGTTGGCTGGGGGATAGCTAGTATAGCGAGGCGTAGGAACATTATATTTTAAAAGCAAATCAGATTTCATATACGTAATATTTTTCTATAGTAAAACCAAACAAAGAGTAAAGAGATCAGGGATAATCCGACTTCTGCCAGAAACAGATTACTGTATCCCACACAATCGGCCAACTTGCCACTTCCTACAGCTACAATCATGCTACTGAAATGCAGAATCACAATTTGCAGTGTAAAGTCGGTACCTTCACGCCCTACCCTTACATAGTCCATAGCTACTGTATAAATCAAAACGGTAGAGAGTCCATAACTAAACCATAAGCAGAAAATGACAATGTAGAGCGCAATATCTCCCACATTCTCCATTCTGGAAACAAAGACAAATAAGAGCGTGGTGCACAAAACAGAAGTAGCAAATAGAGTTGCTGCATGCCCCCTTCCCCATCTACGAATAATGTGTCCGCTCACATAAGAGCCTAAGCATCCACAAAGCGAGCCAAAGACGCTAAACATAAAGCCAATATCAGCAATCGGGTACCCTAAATCCACCATCCATGGTTTTAGCATAGTTAAAGTTCCAATCAGTCCGGAATTAAAAAGAAAGAGAAACGTTAATTGCGACCCGATCCTACGTTGACGAAAGAAGAGATACAAGTCCTTCATACTGATAGGAATTCGCCCGGCACGAGAGATAAACGTATGGTCATGATAAAGGAGTAGCGGAATAAGCATAACAAGAACAAACGCAGAAAGCCCAAGCAGCAGGCCTGTCCATCCCATAAGTTTGTAATGAACCAGCAACAAACCACCTCCAACTAAAGAACCAATAAAGCTGCCCATGCTCTGCATGCTGTTTGCACGCCCTCTCTCTTTTTTAGGAAATGAAAGAGTAGTTAAGGCGTCGGTTGCAATATCTTGAGTACCGGATGCTACAAAAGAGACTATGATCAAGCATAAGACTACAGGAAAGTTAGCTTTTAAATCAAGAAAAGCCAGCATAAAAAGAAGAACTGCATAAACTATCTCTGAGGAAAAAATCCAGTATTTGTATGTTCCCAAGCCAGATGTATTTCGATCAACAATAGGCGCCCATAAGAATTTCACAATCCAAGGTAGTTTAATAAGTTGTAGCATTCCGATAGCCGTAAGCGAAAAGTTTTCTTGTCGCATCAGTACGGGCAGTAACGTACTGAAAAGACTCATTGGCACCGACTGCGCAATGTATAGTGATAAAAAAGTAAAGAGTTTATTAGCTTGTTTATCTGCCATTCTTTATATACTAATTATAGTGTCAATGAAATAGTTGTTCCAAAGGTAAGAGGTTTTCCTTTCTGAGCAAAATTATTTCCCAACGAGCTGAGGTAGAAAGCCATATATTCTCTGGACATAGCATTCTTTATCCACAAATCAACAGTCAAAAACTTCTTTGATGCAGAAACCTTGCCATTAAGCAGCCCGTAAAATCCCTGTTTCACAGAATTATCATCATTAAAATAATGTTTTCCCGTTCCAGCATATTGAGCAGAGAAACAAAGCCTGTCAATGTATTTTGAATTTAAATTCAAGGTATAATCTCCACCAAGCATCAATGTCTGATTCGGCACATAGGGAATATAGTTTCCTGAATAATCAGCATCTCCATTAACATAGGTGCGAAATTTAGCTTCTGTGTAACCGTAACTTAGCTGCAAATTCAAGGCGCCAGTTACTCTTCCATTAAGCGTCAATTCAACTCCCTTACTATATGATTTGCCCGCATTAGCGAGCAGAGAACCTTTGCCGGTAGCTAAGGGATGAGAAATTTGTTGATGTCTCCAATCAATATAAAACAAAGCTACATCTCCGTATATCTTATCGCTCAACATAGAGAAACGGCTACCCAGTTCGTAATTCCAACTATATTCAGGAGAAAAAGTACGCTCATTATCTGTACTGAAAGTAGTATTGAAACCTCCTGTTTTATATCCTTTGGTAGTAGTTACATAAATCATATTGCAGGGATCGAACTGATATTGAAGAGATAGTTTCGGAGTAAACTGAGTAAAGCTCTTGCCATCATTCAAGTGAGTAAGCTGAGTCTTCTGTCCGTCAGCCACTTTTGATGATGTATAATCCTGCTTGGCCTTCTCATAGTCGAAACGTAAGCCAAAAGTCATGGATAGATTCCTTATAAGCAAATCTTTCAATGTGGATTGATGATAAAAAGCCGCACCATAGTTCGGTTCATCGTAATCTTTCAGTGTAGTGGCAACCAGCACCGACCGATCACTCATTTGATAAAAGCCGAAAAGGCCATTCAACCATGAATAATGTCCATTTCCTTTGGAGCGCATTTCAAACTCCTGAGAGAATTGATGTTGCTGTTGCTTTTGCGTAACAAAATAGAGTGATGCAGTAGTAAAGTCCTGATCAATGGCTTGCCTGTCGTCCAAATTCTGATATCCTGTAACCGATTTTACCTGAAAATGCTCAAAGTCATAGTCAAAAGTCAAACCGCTTGTCAGCACTCCCTGGCGATAGGAACTATAATCATTGTAGTTTACATGACCGATCTTACCTGTTTCAGGATCTATCAAGGCATACGGATAACCACCCTGATCAGTATATTCATAATTTACAAAGAAGTTTGTTTCCAGGCCGCAATCACTTTTCCATATGAGTTTGGCTCTGCCGGAAACTAGATTTAGGTCATCGGCATCACTCCCGGTATAATCATTTTCAAAGAAACCATCATTATGTTTGTATTTAGCGGAAACAGAATAACCAAATCTATCAGAAGTCTTGCCATAATAACTTCCGGAAAATTGCGTTTGCCCATAATTGCCTAGCAACTGCCTATAGTTGAATCCCTGATAATCCAAGGGATTCTTGGTATATACATTGATAATCCCTCCCATCGTATTACGGCCATAAAGTGTTCCTTGTGGACCGCGAAGCACCTCTATTCGACTGACATCATTCATGTCAAAATCAAACACCGACTTATCAAAAAAAGGCACACCGTCAACATAAAGCCCGACTGAAGGTGAATTTATTTTGGAACCAATACCGCGTATATATAAAGGAGAAGTCAATTTCGAGCCGTAATCGGGGAAATATAGATTAGGGATATAAGTACTGATTTCTTTCAGGTCCACGATATTGTTCGTATTTAAATCATGAACAGAAAGGAGAGAAACAGAAGCAGGTACTTCACGGAGATTTTTCTTCTCTTTGTAAGATGAAACAATAACTTCATTAAGCATCACTCGAAAGCGAATAGCGGAATCGGCTAAAACAGAATCAACCATAACTGAAGTACCCCATGAATGAAGGCAAAAAAGCATTAATGCAAAAAATGTGAATGTTCTCATCTTATCTTTTCTAAATTAATTTACTGCAAAATTACATGATTCCATTCTTCTATACAATCCTCATTAATTAGGATTTAGAACGCGTTCATCTCTTTTAATAATGCAAGTACGAGCTATTTAAAATGACATATAGAGAAGAAGTTATAAAAAAAAGCGATATACCCAAGAGTATACCGCTTCCTTTGCGAGCTAAAAGCTCTCTTCCCTATTTTATTCCAGAATTACGACACGATTAAGAGCGTCTTTGCTAAACATATTACTTGTACCGCCGAAGCCAACTAATTCTAATTGCTCAACAGCTACACCTTCTTCAATAAGAGTATCATAGACAACCTGAGCGCGTTTTTCACTTAACGTTTGGTTCAACTTAGCACTACCTGTATCTTTATCTGCATATCCTGCAATCTTATATTTCTTGCCTGGATTAGCTTTGATGATTTTGGCAGCCATTTGCAAGTTAACCATACCTTGATCACTAATCTTCGAACGTCCAATTTCAAAGAATATTGCACGTGGACCTGCAATAGTTACTTCTTTAACGACCTCTGTAGTAACAGGCTTTGCATTAGCAAGAGCATTCTGAGCCTTTGCCAACTCAGCCTGAGCATCAGATAGTTCTCTTCTGTATCTGTTAACTTCATCATTGATTGCAGATTCATCAATCTGAGGACAAGTCACGAAATTCTTTCCACCAAAAGTATAAGTAACACCAGCAGTTAAAGAAACGGCTCCGTCAGTGTATGCACTACTTTTACTACCAAACATAGAAGGAGAAACTTCACCTCTGGCCTCAATGTTAATGTCAAAGTACTTATTGACATTAAATTGTCCCATCAAACCAACAGAACCATTAATCAAAGCATTAATATTTTTTTGATTACCAAAAGCTTTTGCAAAAGTTAATCCAGGACCTACAAATGTAGAAACGGTAAACAACCTATCTTCTTTGTATCCGGCAAAGAGGTTTGTCAGGTTCAATAAGGCATCAGCATGTAGCGTTACATATTTTTTATTTTTTATTTCTTCATACGTTCCTGCTGAGTTATACTTTGAATATAATGTTGACCAGATTCCAGCAAACTGAAGACGAGTACCCCATATAGGATTAAATAATTTACCCACAGATATACTAATCAGGGGAGTTATCGCATCTCCAAAGCCATAATCAAAATTGTCCGGATTTACATTTCCCTGAGCTCCAACTCCAGCACTAATGAAAATATTATCCTGAAATCTCTCAGAGTAGTATCTTTCTTTCGTACCCTCGTTTTGCGCCATAGCTGTTGAAGCTCCGGCCAATAATAAAGATAATATTACTATTTTACTTTTCATTGTTTTTTCTATTTTAAATATTTCAACTCTTTTCGTTATTATTTGCTCTGACCACTACTTACTTTAAATAAATTTTATAAATAAGTCCTCCGGTCAAGTATGCCATTTTTTGCATCTCTATTTGCGCATGCAAATGGTTGAAAAGCAAATAGGTTCCACCAAACGCAAAATCTTTTGAATCATATTCAACAATCAGTTTTAAGTTTGGCAGCATTGAGGGTAAATAACTTATTCCTCCTGCAACTCCATTTAAAGAATAGTCATTTCTGTTGTTGTAGAGATATGATAAGTGTATACCCATTTTTCCTTTTCCTACAAAAAAATGCTTGCTCATTGCAACAAAGAAACGACTAAAATAACCATTTCCATTAGTAGAAGCTATTTCTCCATCCCCTGATTCAGTGAATGGATCTGAAGTCCCAATAACAATTGCAGGCATATCTTTCCAAAATTGTTCCTCTCTCAAAACTCTTGCTCTTACAGAAAAATATCTGTCTTGATTCGTAAATTTTCCTTTCCCTACTTTCCAATTAACCCCAGTGGTTTGTGATTGAAATAAAGTACATGTGTAAGCCACCTCTAGCCAAGGAAAAACTGTTATATTAAGAAAGTAATTATACGTGTGATATGACCATATAGGAGGAGTTATCTCCTTGTTCATAAAGTTACCACCAAGCATTACTGTTTTATCCCTTTGCATTTCCGCAGACGGAGTATGCAGTAAGCCGGTTACACCGTATGTTAATTGAGCCGAAAGCGTAGAATTACAAAATAAGAAATATCCCATCATAATAAGAATTCTCTTTATCATTTCTTGACTTTTGGTTCAATTATATACGGCGTTATTCATCTATTACTATTACTCAGCAGACCCTGAACCACCACCAGAATTAGTTGAATCTCCGTGAGTATCATGACTGTCATGAGTGTCAACTAAAGGAGCAACCCTCACATTAGATTGCCAAGTAGCGATTCCACCCCAATTAGCACCATTTATTAGAAAAATATATTCTTGAAGGTTAATGGTATAAATAACATTATACCCGTAGATAGAATTACCTCCTTCATACAACGTTGTCGTTTTGGTTACTTTTGTTAAACCATACGATTTATTAAGTTGGTTAGCCACATTTGCAATAAATTGCTCTAAATCAGTCACGGATCTTGTGGCTGGTGTCTCTGTAAACGCAAACCCCTCATTATAAGTATAACTAACTTCAACAGGGTCAACAGTAGCTGTACTTAATGTTAATGGAGTTGTAATGACAATAGTTCCATCAGTAACAGTAACTGTAGATGTTCCCATAGTTGTGCCGGTTGGCGCTGTCTCAGGAATAAAATTATCTTCAACAGTTGTTTGTATTTCATCAGTGATGTCGTTCGCTGAAGGAGTTGTTGTTTCAGTAGGAGCCGTTACTTGAGAGTCAGGAGTAAATAATGCTATATCAGCAACAGCAACACTTGTTTGACCATCTGCAACTACAACACAATATACTGTTTTTGTAACATCGTAGTATCCATCAGCAGTAACAGCAACAGTGTGTGCTCCAGAAGCAGTTACTTCCTGAATAAAAGCTCCATTAGTTAATGTAACCGCAGTACCATCAATTTTTACTGTGGCTGTAGTAATAGGTTGCCCATCAGAGCCGTCAGAAATTGATCCAACAACATAATATGCCGCTGGTGCAACTGTAGTAGTATCAATCTCTTCTTTTTCATAGCAACTAGTAAACATTGTACAAAAAACCACCAATACGGCTAGCGCTAATTTAACGCTATTACCGAAAACTTTACCTTTCATTTTCATCTCAATAATTTTAATAAAATTAATAATTCAATAATTCTGATTTAATAAAATACGGGTTAAAACTATTATCTTGCATCATATTATCACTAGCTTGAGACTTATAACTTTTCCCGTAAGTTCTTTCATTACCTGCATTATAACTTATGCCAAAGTTATTTGAAGTTATAATTCTAGGAACATATCCTTTTCTTCTATATTTATAAGGGGGTAATGCTATCTGAAAACGAAAGCCACCATTAAGACCATTATTGCCAGCATGTTCAACTTTCATAGCGTAGAAACCAATAGAAGCATAACGAAAATGACGAATCATATCAAATCGCATTCCATATTCTCCTTCTAAATATCTTTCCGCTTTTAAACTAAATTGTGTGTTATATTTAGGCCAATAGAAGTTTCCACCCAAGCCGCCTGTAATAAGCCATTTAACGCCATGATGATAAGCCCAGTTTTCAAAGTAACCTCGCCCGGTATATCCAACTCTACCTTCCAAAGAAAAACGCTCATCTGCTAAAAAATGTTTTGCCCTAGCATCAATTCCCCAACGAAAGTTATTAAAAAATCCAATTGATGTTGTCACAAAAGTTTGCTTAGGCAAACGAATAGACTGTGAAAGTGTAAGAAAACCTGGACGAACTTGTTCATATAGCATTCCGTAATCATTTACTATTGGAATAATAATCTGCCCTGTCAATTTCATACCTTTCCATAAAGAAACTTCAATTGCCGGTGATAAATTTAACAAGATGTCATAGACTCGTGAAAGCTTATAATTCTGGAAACTAAATTCAGGATATAATACAACATCAATCTTATACAAAGAAGAATTTTGTTTTTTATTGTTTTTTACTTGAGCCCAACCGTCTCCTAATTCGTAACTAATAGACCAATTTTCCCTGTCGGATACGGGAATACTATCATTAAATGAATGGTAATAAAGCGAGATTTGCGGTATATTGTTGTCTAAAACAATTAAGCGACAATTCTTATCTTTGGATAGTCCTGTTTGCTGTATTTGATCTATGGCTTTAGCAATGCCAATGCCATTTAAACGATAAGCCGAATTTTCAACAACAAAAATTCTTTCTTTATCATCTTCATGCCAACTAACATTCTCAAATCCCATTTTAGCCAATGCATTAACGGTGATTTCGCTACTCTGACAATATCCTTTTATTGAAAGGAAACAGATTTGCAAAAGAAAAAGTCTTATTGCGTGCCGACAAAATTTATTTGTTTCGTTTGGGCCAAAGCCTTTTATTTTCATGCTATTCAATATAAATATGAATGCTAGATATTCAATAGAACTATGCAAAAATAGACATTTTTTTATGAAAAACAAACAATTTTACACAAAAAACATGGTATACTGTTTAAATTTCTTCAATTCTAAAGTTTTTCGCCTTTAAATGCTATAAATTTTGAAATTATATTGTAATTTTGTAGACGAATTATGAGTAGAATTTTAGCTATTGATTACGGCAGAAAACGTACCGGGATTGCTGTTACGGATACAATGCAAATTATTGCGGGCGGTTTAACCACTGTAACCACTAATGAATTATTAGATTTTATACTGAAATATATTAAAGAGGAACCAGTTGAACGAATCATTATTGGCCTACCCAGACAAATGAACAATGAAATGTCTGAGAGTATGCAATACATAAAACCTTTTGTTAATAATCTCAGAAAAAAAATACCTGATATGGCCATTGAGTTGGTGGATGAACGTTTCACCTCTGTATTAGCCCATAGAACTATGCTTGAAGCTGGATTGAAAAAAAAAGCTAGGCAAAATAAATCATTGGTAGATGAAATAAGTGCCACTATTATCCTACAGACATATCTCGAAAGCAAGCGTTACTAAGTGAGAATTAATTAAAACTTTTTTTTTCAAAATATGATTTTACCTATTTACGTATATGGGCAACCTGTATTAAGAAAGGTTGCTGATGATATATCCTCAGATTATCCTAATTTAAATGAACTCATAGAAAACATGTTTGAAACAATGGATAAGGCAGATGGAGTAGGACTTGCAGCACCGCAAATTGGGCTAGCCATCCGTGTAGTTGTTATCAATTTGGATCCTCTTTCTGAAGATCATCCTGAGTATAAAGACTTTCGCAAAGCGTACATCAACGCACATATATTGGAATTCACAGGAGAAGACGTATCCATTGAAGAAGGTTGTTTAAGTTTACCCGGCATACACGAAAGTGTAAAAAGAAAGAATAAAATTCACGTTAAGTACCTTGATACTAACTACAACGAGCATGACGAATGGGTAGAAGGATATCTAGCTAGGGTAATGCAACACGAGTTTGATCATTTGGATGGAAAAATGTTCATAGATCATATTTCTCCATTACGAAAACAGATGATTAAAGGAAAACTAAATGCCATGCTGAAAGGCAAGGCTCACTGTTCCTACAAAGTGAAAACAATAAAGTAAAAACAGGAAATCTTTTAATAGCTAGCAGGCTAATCTAAATATATTAAGCCTGTTGGCCATTAAATATGGTAAATCGTTAAGCTATGCAATCCAAACGAGCTTTAAATTAGTCAAAAAAGATAAAAAAAATGCCCTTGAGTCTATTAGATAAATGAAAAACACTACTTTTGCTATGCTTACAAAAGTATATAAAGATCAATGGCAAAAAAAATAATATTAGCTTTACTGCTATTTCCTTCTTTTCTTTCTGCCCAAATAAATACAGAACGGGTCATGACCATTGCCCGTAATGCACTTTATTTTGAGGATTATGTCCTTTCTATTCAGTATTTTAACCAAGTTATTAATGCAAAACCCTATTTATATGAGCCCTATTTTTTTAGAGCTTTGGCCAAAATAAACTTGGATGACTATCAAGGAGCAGAGGCTGATTGCGATGCTGCCATTCAACGAAATCCTTTTGTAATAGGAGCTTATCAAATACGTGGACTTGCTAGAATTAAGCAAAACAAATTCGACGGAGCAATCAAGGATTATAAAAAGGCTATAGAACACGAACCTGAAAATGTGACATTGTGGCACAACTTAACACTATGTCACATCCAAAGAGAGGATTACAAGGAAGCTGAAGATGACTTAGGTAAGTTAATTGCAATTGCACCTAAATATACGCAAGCTTATCTGATGCGTGGCGAAGTGGCATTAAAGCAAAAAGACACTATTCGTGCTTTGCAAGACTTTGATTTAGCCATTAAAATGGACAAGTATAACCCTGATGCTTGGTCATCACGCGCCATCGTAAAATTGCAACAAAAAAAGTATGCTGCTGCTGAATCCGACTTAGACAATGCTACACATTTAAGTTCAAAAAATGCCGGGAATTATATAAATCGGGCTCTGGCCCGCTTCCATCAGAATAACCTAAGAGGCGCTATGGAGGATTATGATATAGCGCTTGATATCGAACCGAACAATTTCATTGGACATTATAATAGAGGCCTACTTCGAGCACAAGTAGGTGATGACAACCGTGCCATAGAAGATTTCGATTTTGTCATTCAAATGGAACCTAAAAACATGATGGCTATTTTTAATAGAGGTTTGCTGAAAGCACAAACTGGAGACCTGCGTGGAGCTATTAAAGATTACACAACTGTTATTAATGAATATCCAAATTTCCTAGCGGGATACTATAATCGAGCCGAAGCAAGAAGAAGAATGGGAGACCGTAATGGAGCAGAACGTGATGAGTTCAAGGTATTAAAAATGCAATTAGATAAACAGAACGGGCTAACAGCATCCAACAAAAACGAAAAGAAAGATTCTAGTGACGCAAACGAAAATGACCAAAAGACTCGAAAAAAATCAGATAAGAATATGGATAACTATGGAAAAATAGTTATTGCTGACGATTCGGAAACTGAAAAACAATATAAAAGCGATTATCGTGGCAAAGTACAAGATCGAAATGTTGAGATTCAAATGGAACCTATGTATTTACTTACTTACTATGAGAAACCAAGCGAAGTAAAACGAACCATTCACTACCACAAATATATTGATGATTTGAATCGCACAAACGTGCTACCAAAACGCTTGTATATTACCAATGCTGAATCTCCTTTAACAGAAGACCAGGTAACATTCCATTTTACCCTGATAGACACACATACCTCTGAAATCGTACAAAATCCGAAAGACGCCCGAAGACGCTTTTCTCGCTCTCTTGACTTCTATTTAGTACAAGATTTTACTAATTCTATTGAAGATTTAACGCAAGCGATTTTACTTGACGACACCTTTTTTCCAGCCTACTTCATGCGAGCATTAGTAAGATGCAAGCAATTGGAATATCAGAAATCAAAAGATGATTTATCGAATACTGTTGTTGCTGTAGCTGTGGGGCAAAAGCCAGCAGTATCGGCGCTAGATTATGATATGGTTAAAAGTGATTTGGATCATGTAATTGCTTTGGAACCCGATTTTGTTTATGCCTATTATAACCGTGCAAATGTACTTGCAATGCTTAAAGATTATCGCGCAGCAATTGCCGATTATGATAAAGCCATTGAACTAAATAAAGATTTTGCTGAAGCTTATTTCAATAGAGGTCTAACACAGATCTTTCTAGGTAATAATAAAAAGGGTATTGCTGACCTTAGCAAAGCGGGCGAATTGGGGATTGTTTCAGCCTATAATATTATTAAGCGCTTTACTGAACAAGCTGAATAACATTTTTCTATAAAACCCCAAAATACTTAAAAGATTTAATTATTTTTGCATACTAAAACAGAGATATAACACATTATTATGATAAAAATAACATTTCCTGATGGCTCTATTCGCGAATATAGCGTAGGAGTTAATGGTCTGCAAATAGCAGAAAGTATAAGTTCTCGTTTGGCGCAAGATGTATTAGCTTGCGGCGTTAATGGCGAAACATATGATTTAGGGCGCACAATAAGTGAAGATGCCTCTGTAGTTCTTTATAAATGGGAAGACGAACAAGGTAAACATGCTTTTTGGCATACCAGTGCACACTTACTAGCCGAAGCTTTGCAAGAATTATATCCAGGTATCCAATTTGGGATTGGACCTGCAATCGAAAACGGTTTTTATTATGATGTAGATCCGGGAGAAGCTGTTATAAAAGAAAGTGATTTGGTTGCCATTGAAGCAAAAATGCTTGAATTAGCCTCAAAGAAAGAAGCGGTAGTACGAAATAACATCAGCAAGACGGATGCATTGAAGAAATTTAGTGATCGAGGTGAAACTTATAAATGCGAATTAATATCAGAATTAGAAGATGGACACATCACCACATATACCCAAGGAGATTTTACCGATCTTTGCCGCGGCCCTCACTTGATGAATACAGGCTCTATCAAAGCTATAAAATTAACTTCTGTAGCTGGTGCCTACTGGCGTGGCCATGAAGATCGTAAGATGCTTACCCGCATCTATGGAATCACTTTTCCCAAAAAGAAAATGCTCGATGAATATTTAGCGATGATGGAAGAAGCAAAAAAGCGAGATCATCGTAAGATAGGAAAAGAAATGGAGCTATTCATGTTCTCCGAAACTGTAGGCAAAGGCCTACCTATGTGGCTCCCTAAAGGGACCGCTCTCCGCTTACGGTTAGAAGATTTCTTGAAAAAAATTCAAAAGCGCTTTGGATATCAACAAGTAATGACTC
>DBTL01000054.1:0-163 GCA_002307035.1 Bacteroides sp. UBA1317 | reverse complement strand
TTTGGATATCAACAAGTAATGACTCCTCATATCGGCAATAAGCAGTTGTATATAACATCTGGACATTACGCTAAATACGGAAAAGATTCTTTTCAGCCAATACACACTCCGGAAGAGGGCGAAGAATATTTACTTAAGCCCATGAACTGCCCTCATCACTGTG
>DBTL01000029.1 GCA_002307035.1 Bacteroides sp. UBA1317 | reverse complement strand
CATACCTCCATTTCTTAGTGCCTTTATACAAACTCGCCGGCAAGTCCGCGTCGGCAATGTTATACTCCCCCGCCAAAACGTGCAGGCCGATGAAGTGAGCGGAAAAAGGCTGGCAACGCCACAGGCGCAGTTCCGGCTGAACCAGCCAGTGCTTGCGACGGCGCATGCTCTGTTCGGAAGAGAATGGATTGTAATGCCCTGCAACATCAAGGCTCAGGCGCCCGCCAAGCGCGACTTCCAAAGCAAGGTTCGGCGAGCCCACCGCATCCGACAGTACATTCGTCTTCACGGCCAGCGTCTGACCCCGAAGGCAAGCAAACTGACAGGCTCCGCACAAAAAGAAGAGCATTATAATTCGTTTCACCATGTATCTTATCGTTGTTCGCTCAAAAGCACATCAGTCAGATGAATATCGGAAAGACAGCGGCAGGCCATCTGATTCAATACTCCCAGCCGACGACCAGCCAAACCGTAATTGTTGTAGATGTCTTCACTATCTTCCACTGACAGTTCGATACCTCCGCCTGTAACCACCAAAATATCACAAAGGGAAATTTGATACAACGGATAGCAAAGCTCGTAAGAAGCCAAATTCGTGCTACGCCCATTCAAATTTGGTTTCAACCGGATCAGACCCGAAGAGAGAAACTTGTCCAGCAACCTGCTCATATCCACTTCAGAAAGAGGATATGAACGTTTACTCCGAGTTACTGAAAGACCGTAATGGATGTCTTTGAGTAACGATACAGCTTTAATCACTTCTAAACTTAGCATGGCCTTTTTAATCTGTTTTCTGTTTGTTTTAAAACCTTTCTGTTACTTCGCAGGTAACGGAAGAGAGGCAAATCAACGGAAACATGAACATGTGGAAAAGATGTCAAATAAAGAGCTGGGAGGAAACTTTTATGCAAAAAAAACGAATGCCGCAGACAAGAAAATCTTTCAATATGGATGAGGCTATAAAAGAACAACTCGTTCATTCCCCCGAGGGATGCACGAGGCAGATAATTCCGCCTTAAAATCAAGGAAGAGATACTATTCTCTTATTCTTCAAAAAGCCGCAATAAGAAGAAATACTTTCCCACAGAATGCTCGCTTATTCTTTAAAAAAACATAAAAAACAAATGTTTAATGGCTGTAAATATATAAATATATTATCATTAATACTAGTGATAATAATATCACATATTTAAGACTTATTACTGACTAAAAAAATAAGTGAAAATAGATTCAACTAAATATAAATATATTATTTTTAGTATTAATGATAAAATAATCCTTATTTATTTTGCCAATTATATAAAATATTTCAATATTTGCATCATGAAACGATTTTCCGTTACCTGCGAAGTAACAGAAAACCTAAAATGTCCTAAAACTCCTTTCCACAGGCCGAAAGCTTCTTTTTTCTTCTTTATAAATCCATCATCATCGTTTTTTTAGCGGAACACCTTCCATCCGAAAAACAACACATGGAATTCTCAGAGAAAGGCTTTGTCTCGCCACTTCTGTTTAGGCATTCCAGGCGGAAGCGAAGGTGACAATACAGGAGGGTTCAACAAAGCGATTACCTTACGGTTGGCTCGCCGAAGCGTGCGGTTGGCAAAAGAGGCCAGATAATTATAGGTCACTTTCTCAGAGCTATGCCCCAAACACTCACTGATGACCGCAACAGGAACTCCCTCACGATAAGCCGCCGTGGCCCAAGAATGCCTGACCACGTAAGAAGTTAAGTTTTCTCTGAGGCCAAGTATCTTAGAAAGTGCCCGCAGGTGGTTGTTGTACGAACGCAAGGAACTTTGATACTGGCGATATCCCTCCAGACCCTCTTTGGTAAGGATGGGCAGCAGGTAAGGAGAATCCCCAGTCAGGGAAGCATACTTTCGCAAGAGAGCCAAGGCACAAGGTTCCAACATGACTGTCAGCAAGACGTTTGTCTTCTTGCGTCGATAACGCAACGTGTCACCCCGGATATCACTCTTACGCAGGTAGGCAAGATCGACGAAAGGGATGCCCCGTAGGTAGAAGCAGAGCAGGAACAGGTCACGAGCAGAAGAAAGGGCAGGATCAAATAGACTCAGGTCGAGCTCACAAAGTCGACGAATGATGGAGACAGAGACAGCCCTCTTGCTGCAACTATCGGTGCCGGTAAAAACATGTTCGAACAAGCCTTCACGAATATCCGCCATCCCACAGGAGCGAGCCTGATTGCAGACAGAGCGTAACATCCGCATGTAGAGCGACACCGAATTGCGCTTGCAACCTTGAGTAAATAGAGATTGCTCGTATTTTTTTAGAAAGGCAGGAGTAAGCTCCTTGAAAGAAAAATTTTCGTTCTCCGTGAAGCGGACGAAACGTCGCGCCACACTCATGTAAGCGCGAGAAGTACCATAACGACCTGCCAGGTTGAGTTCCTCGGCTAGGTGCATGGTAAAT
This sequence comes from Bacteroides sp. UBA1317, assembly GCA_002307035.1. Taxonomy (GTDB): domain Bacteria; phylum Bacteroidota; class Bacteroidia; order Bacteroidales; family Bacteroidaceae; genus Bacteroides. Next base: position 17,204 of record DBTL01000029.1, on the reverse strand, counting down.
GCATAAATTGAATCCATTGACTTGTTTTGTTTGTAAACCGATAATTCTGATATTTTTTTCATTATGTATAATATTATATATTCAATATAACGAACACACATAATTATTATATGTTTCCAGTACCAAAACGAATAAAAAAAATATATATTAGAAAATAATTTATTAATTTATTCAGATTTATTCGTAATAATGTAACTTATTATATCTAAATTTTCAGCGCTAAATTAATGCTTCCCAAAGATACAAAATAAATGGCAAGCAGGAGACTACGAAGCCTTTGTTTCGACATTAGCGAAGGTATAACTCAGAACTTTAAGACTCAAAACAGAATATAAAAAAAAGTTTTTGATTATCTTTGCACTATTCAAAGAATGATTTATAAACACTACAGCAAGCAGAGTAACTTAATTTATACAATAATGGAAACAATAGCCGAACAAGTGCAATGGCTGGTCTTTTTCAATGATCAGATTCTTATTGAAAAAAACAGAGAAACATGCACTCTTCCACAAGGAACAGAACCTCCGGTAGAGCCTAAAGCAGAAACCATTATACACAGCATCACTACTCCAAAAGGGATTTTATGCAAAGCTTTTTCCATAAATCATGAAATTGAGGCGAGTGAGCGCTTCTTCATGACCGGATTACGGGCATCTTATGACTGCTTGCCCTACTCCCAATATCAAATAGCAGGCAAAGCACACGAAATATTACACTGGGACAAGAATAGTAATTTTTGCCCGGCTTGCGGCACACCTACAGAAAAAAGGGAACCAATAATGAAGAAATGTCCCAATTGTGGGAACGAGCTTTATCCTGCCATATCTACAGCCATTCTGGCATTGGTACGCAAAGAAGATTCTATCTTATTGGTGCATGCCCGCAACTTTCGAGGACCATTCAATAGCCTGGTGGCCGGATTTCTGGAAACAGGTGAAACATTAGAGGAGTGCGTAGCCCGTGAAGTGTTGGAAGAGACAGGGCTGAAAGTGAAAAACATTACTTATTTCGGCAACCAACCATGGCCATATCCCAGTGGATTAATGGTGGGCTTCATCGCCGATTATGAAAGTGGAGAAATTACACTACAAGACGAAGAACTGAGTGAAGGCGCATTCTACACCAAAGACAATCTACCCGAACTACCCCGAAAATTGAGTTTAGCCCGTAAGATGATCGACTGGTGGGTTGGATAGTCTATTCGAGAAGAAAAACAAGCTATATTATTTACAAAGTTAAAAACAGATTGCAGTATTCCCGACTTCAGCGCATAGAACACCTACATTAACCACGTTGAACGTCCGACTTCAACGTGTTGAAGTCGGACGTTCAACAACCCCTGCCCACAAGGCCTGTGGAGGGCCCTTTTAGATGGTATTAAATACAAACAATACTGCGCTACAATAACAGAAAAAGGAGACTGGTTAGGCCTCCTTTTATCGTAAATAACAAAATAGATTATTCCACTCAAATTCCAAGCGACTTCATCACTGCCTGAATCTTTTCATCGGCAGCAGCGTCGGCTCCTGCATAGCAGTTACGACAGCCCATTTCACCTTTTACTTCGACGTAGAATTTAATTTTCGGCTCCGTTCCCGATGGACGAACAGAAACCTTACTGCCATCTTCCGTGAAGTATTGAAGTACGTTGGATGTATCGGGCATATCCAAGTCGGTTACATTACCGGCAGCATCTGTTTGCTTCAAAGTCTGATAATCTTTCCACAAGATAATCTTAGAACCGGCCATCTCTTTAGGTGGATTATTACGGAAGTCTGTCATCATTTGTTTAATCTCTTCAGCACCACTCTTACCTTTCTTCACTACGCTGATACCTTTTTCTTTTGAAAAACCATATTCCACATAGATATCTTGTAGCAATTGATATAAGGTTTTGCCGTTATCTTTCGCCCATGCAGCTATCTCGGCTATGAGGCAACAAGCTGATACGGCATCTTTATCGCGCACAAAGTCTTCCGCCAGGAAGCCGTAGCTTTCTTCGCCACCACCGATATATTTCTTCACTCCTTCGTTCAAACGAATTTCACGGGCAATCCATTTGAATCCGGTATAGCAGTCGAGCATCTCGATGTTATTCTTATCGGCTATCTTTTTGATAAGCTCTGTAGTAACAATGGTCTTTACACAATATTCGTTGCCTTTTATTTTACCCAAAGCACTATATTGAGTAAGGATGTAATACAAGTACATCAAGCAAGTCTGGTTGCCATTAATCAGCACCCACTCTCCTTTATCGTTTTTGCAAGAGATACCAACACGATCGGCATCCGGATCACTAGCCATTACCAGTTCGGCATCCATCGCCTTGGCCCTTTCTATTGCCATGGAAAGAGCTGCAGGCTCTTCGGGATTAGGAGATTTCACCGTAGGGAAGTCACCACTAATCACATTTTGCTCAGGCACATCGATAATATTAGTAAAGCCCCATGACTTCAATGCACGAGGAATAAGTGTAACGCCTGTGCCATGAATAGGGGTATACACAATCTTCATATCGTGATGACGCTTGATCACTTCAGGATCAATAGAAACGGTCTTCACTTGTTCGATGAAAGCGCTATCTACTGCCTCTCCGATAATTTCAATCAATTCAGGATTACCAACGAACTTAATATCAGCTGCTGAAGCTATTTTTTCAACTTCACCGATGATGCCTGTATCGTGAGGAGCCAACACTTGCGCACCATCGTCCCAATAAGCTTTGTAACCGTTATATTCTTTGGGATTGTGAGAGGCAGTGAGGATGATTCCGCTCTGGCAGCCAAAGCGACGAATAGCAAATGATATTTCAGGGGTAGGACGAAGTGCTTCAAAAAGATAAACTTTAATGCCGTTTGCCGAGAAGATATTTGCCGATATCTCAGCAAACTTACGGCTATTATTGCGACAATCGTGCCCTATCACTACAGAGATCTGTTTCAATTCTTTAAAGCTATTGTTCAGATAATTAGAGAGGCCCTGTGTAGCAGCACCTACGGTATAAATGTTCATACGGTTACTACCAACGCCCATTATGCCGCGCAAACCACCGGTTCCGAATTCCAAATCCCTGTAGAATGATTCGATTAATTCGGTTTTATCTTCGCTATCAAGCATTCGTTTTACTTCAGCCTGGGCTTCAGCATCATAAGCCGGAGTAAGCCATTTGGAGGCTTTTTCCGTAACTTGTTGGATTAATTCCTGATTTTCCATGAAGTTCTTATTTTTATAATTAGTTATTGACTGTTCATTTTCACTCACTAGTTTACAAATGTAAAAGGATAAGTTTATAAATCCTAATTTGTAACCTTGTATCTTTCACCTGTTTGCTTCACATATTCTTCGAGAAACTCTTTTGGATAGCCCGGACGAAGTACTCCGGCAGGCTGACCGATGGAATTACGTTCAAAATGCCCGTTTTTCACACGTTTCACCACACCATCGTTATACTTCACAACAAGGAATTCCCCTAGATGTTTCCATGCAGTAAAGGTGTTTTGAGCAGTAACACCGGTATATTTGGTAAGAAAGGCTTTTGCTTCTGCCGGGCTTTTTTCATACAGTTTGGCAGCCGTAGCTTCAACTCCTTCTTGTGCCTGATTCAAAAATGTTTCAAGCTCTTTTTGTGTAGCATGTACGTCATCTATCATCAAACTATAACGCGGATAAACCATGTTGGCCACCCAGTTAAATACCCAGAAAGAAGAATCCCACGAGAAGGTGATGTAATCGGCACCGTTGCGTGCATAACAAGTCGGAACGCTGTCCGTGCAACAATATACCGGAGTGAAGACAGTCATGTTGGCATCATCTACGCCAAACCAGAGTACTCCACCAATCGCATCGGGTTTATCAGCACGCATCTGAGCAACAAACACGAAGCCTGTCTGCTGGGTAGAGATGGGACGTTCATTGAAATACTCCTGATCTCCCACTTTGAAAGTCAGCGGAGAAAGGCGGTAAGGAGTTTTATAAGGACCGGCTCCGAAATCGTTAGAGATGTCGAGCGCAGTACCTTCATAATGATTGCGCATGGCATTCTTTACATCCTGAACGGAGATTTTACGATTCGGTTTCACAAACAACGGCATAGGTTCATTGCTCTTTCCTTGTATATAAGGAAGATAAGCAGCTCCCTGATCGGTGAACATGTTGAAATAACTCCATACGCGAGCTTCACAGAAACGACGTGCACCAAAATCAAGCGGCGCATACGTATCAGCAAAACTAAAATCTTTGTTTATGCCATTGAAGTATCCTTTTTCACGAGCAAACGAAATAACATCAGAAGAATAGAGGCAATTCTCCTTGTCGTCCATATTGAAGCTGTGAATACGTGATTGATTGGCATGTGCAGAAATACAATCATCCGGCACACGAACAGCTACCCAAACAGCGCCACGAATACCCGGACCTTTGCCAATCATCTCCAAAATCCAAATCTCATTCGGATCGGCGATGGTAAATGATTCACCACTACTATAATATCCGTACTGCTTTACCAGTTCGGTCATTATTTTGATGGCTTCGCGCGCTGTGCGAGAGCGTTGCAAACCGATATATATCAGACTTCCATAATCAATGATCGCTGTACTATCAACCAATTCCGGACGTCCGCCAAAGGTTGTCTCACCAATAGTCACCTGAAATTCATTCATGTTGCCAATTACATTATATGTCTGCTTGGCTTGCTCTATCTGACCTAAATACTTGTTGGTATCCCACTCAAAAACATCGAGCATGGCACCTTTTGGATAAGTTGCCGCCGGATAATGGTAAAGTTCACCGAACAATCCGTATGAATCTGCTGAATATGAAACAATGGTAGATCCGTCTGCCGACGCATTTTTTCCTACTATCAGGTTAGTACAAGCAGATGTTTCCGCCACAAACGCCACTAAAAAGAGGCCACACAAGAGGAAGCCTCTTTTCCATGTCTTTAGCAAAGCCCGGCCTTGCTTATTAAAATGTTCCTTCATCATAAATTTATTCTATTTGTTCTTTATCTATTTGTTTAAAATGTATCTCGCGCAACTGTCACATTGCCGCATGCATCCGTCACACTAACCTCTACTGTATGCTTACCCGTACGACTTACCCGACGGGGATCTATTTTGTAAGTCAATCTGTTTGTCATCATCTCCCAGCCGAAAAGAGCGTACTTGCCATCAATGGTTCCTCTATATGAGCGAATTGCCGTCTCTCTGTCTTTGATGTGATAAATGATTCGTCCTGAACGAGACCAGGCTTTCTTGTTCACCGGAACAACTTTTGGCGGAATGGTATCGATAGCAACAGTATATGTGCCCAGAGTTAATATCTTAGCTGTAACAAAACCATTTGCATACTTACCACCAACACTATACATCCTTCCGCCTGAAACACGGGCTACATAATATTTAGTAGTATCAGCCAACATCTTGCGACGGATGCCGATAGAAAGCTCACAAGCAGAGTGCAACGGAATAGATTCGTCATTTATTTGGTAGGTATAGGCCACGGCACCCGAATCAGCGCGAACATTGAAAAACAAAGGCAGGTCTTCGTATAATGTTCCTTTGGGTATGACGAGTGTCATTCCCGGTTCTTGCAAATAATTCATCTTATCCCAAGCAAAAAGATATTTTTCACGATGCACCAACGGATCAATCGCTTGACGTTTGCCTCGAACGACGAAACGATAACGAGAAGTATTGCCGTAGAAGTCTTTCAGTTCGTACACAAAATGATAGTCTCGCTCTTCATCAATATCAATCAATCCTCTCGATCCATTCTCGGCACGAAGCATCCGGAGCGTGTTACCCGGATCAATGAAAGACTTCATGTAATCTCCATATACCCAAGAATTCACCATGCGGTTTTCATCGGCCGAATAACAATCTACCGTACTGCGAAAGGTTTCTTTCCCGTCTACAGTCAGCACAACGGAATACACACCATAACGATTGGAGATACCCGACATATAGTCGTACGCTCTAATTCCCGTTCCGATCCATCCCCATGCTTCAATGGGACGCAAAGCATTGGGCGTAATTCGTTTTTTCTGCTGCCTGCCTTCAACGACTCCTCTACCCGGTTGGGGAAAAAGGATGATTCCACTAGTCTGTGGTGCCCGGTTATCTTTTATGAAATTCCGGAAGAAAGGAAGCGGATCAACCCGATCACCCGTAGCATCTTCTATCAGATCCATGTGTAGATGAGGGCCGAAAGAATAACCGGAGTTACCGCTCCAGGCGACCTGTTGCCCGGCACGTACAGGATATTCTGCCGGACTAGGAGTAATATCAACTTCCCATGTTTCATGTTCATATTGATAATCCTCAACACGCTGTGCCATCCAAGAAACAAAGCCTGAAAGATGCCGATAAATGGTAGTATAGCCATTGTTGTAATGCACGTAAAGCATGTAACCGGACCCATGCGTAACCAATATGCGCGATATATAACCATCGGCTAATGCCAAGACCTTTTTACCTATAACGTTTTGTGTTTTGAAATCGAGCCCGCCGTGAAAGTGATTAGAGCGCAATTCTCCAAAATTGCCGCTCAATGTAAGGGGAATGTCAAGAGGAGGAACGAAAGTGGTGGCTGCTCCTGCTTGGCAATGCCCTTCGACACTGCCAAACAACAACAAAGCCACTATATATTTCTTCATGTAAATGCAGTTTTAATTCAGAACTGCAAACTTAATGATTTTAATCGAAAAGGCACATTCGAATTGTAATAAAACCACTCTAAAAAGCCCTCTTTTAAGAGTATGTTAACCTAAAGCATTGTCATTGCTTTACTCAGTGTTTGCTACTTTCCGGGTTCGTCTTCCAAATATTCAGCCAATTCGCGTTCACCAAATCCCACCATACCATAGTGCTCATCATGCTGACTGATATCCAAGCCAATCTGCTCGCTCTCTGCAGAGACACGCATCGGGATCATTTTGTTGGTAAGCCAATACAATGCGTATGTTACAACAAAAGTATACACACTGACAATAACCACAGCAAGTAAGTGAACCAAGAAAACATCAATATGTCCGGCTACCAAACCATTCACAAAAACACCGGTCAGAATTGTTCCCAAAATACCACCAACACCATGTGTGGGAAAAACATCAAGCGCATCGTCTACCGAAGTATGATTTTTCCAGTAAACGGCAACGTTACACACAATAGTAGTAACCAGGGCAATAAAAATACTCTCGCCGATAGTGACGTATCCGGCCGAAGGAGTGATGGCAACCAGACCAACGACTGCTCCGATAGCAGCTCCCATAGCAGAAGGTTTACGTCCACGCAAGCAATCGAAAAACACCCATACCAACATAGCCGTAGCCGATGCAGTATTGGTATTTAAGAAAGCTTTTACAGCAATGCCGTTTGCAGCTAGTGAAGAACCTGCATTAAAGCCAAACCATCCCAACCAAAGCATAGAGGCTCCCAGAATAACAAAAGGAATATTAGCCGGAGCATGAGAAACCTTTTGATCGTTGCGTTTGCCTAGAAACATGGCACCAGCCAACGCTGCTACACCCGAAGAAGCATGCACCACGATACCACCGGCAAAATCGACCACGCCCATCTGGCGAAGAAATCCATCGGGATGCCACGTCCAGTGTGCCAACGGACAATAAACAAAAATGCAGAAAAGCATCATAAATACCAGATATGCAGAAAAACGCACGCGTTCTGCAAACGAACCTGTAATCAAAGAAGGAGTGATAATGGCAAATTTCATTTGAAACAATGCAAAAAGAGCCAACGGAATGGTCGGTGCTAACAGTTCATTAGTCTTGGCCCCTACTCCGCTAAACATAAAGAAAGTGGCGGGATTACCAACAAAGCTGCCTATATCATCGCCAAAAGCCAGACTAAATCCAAACACAACCCAAATAACACTAATCACCCCCATGGCGATGAAACTTTGCAAAATGGTGGAGATTACATTCTTCTGGCGAACCATCCCCCCATAAAATAATGAGAGGCCGGGAGTCATCATTAATACAAAGATAGTGGCAGTTATCATCCAAGCCACATCAGCATAGTTCACTTTTGCATCCGGTTCCCACAAATCGGCCGACTCAGGAGTAAAAACTCCAATAATACTAATAATGACCATAAGGGTCATCAGAATAATCCAACGCTTCTTCATCTAATACTACTTTTATTGGTTATATTGCTTATTAAATTTCATTTTGACACATATTAAAGCGTATCTATTCCATTTTTATAAATCGAGCGCAAAAGTAGTAAACATATAGATAATATGAAAATAATATCCGGATAAAAAGAACACAAAGAAGCAATAAACATCAAATAAGTATCATATTAACTTTAATATACGATTATTCATTATAAATTAGACAGCATATAAAACTATATATATTCAATTAGAAAGTCAATATAGCTACATTTTAAAACTAAATACCCGCCATAATCTACCAGATCGAAATATTTCTAACATTTTGTTTTAAAAACATAATGCCAGAATAACAACGAATATAGAATATCACTATCTTGCGCCATCTTTAACCCCCAAATTAAAACATTATGATAATTGGAATTCCAAAAGAGATCAAAAACAATGAGAATCGGGTAGGTATGACACCTGCCGGAGTGCGTGAAATGGCAAAGAAAGGCCACACAATGTATGTACAGCACACAGCAGGTGTAGGAAGTGGATTTACCGATGAAGAATATGTGGCAGCAGGCGCAACCATACTGGCTACTATCGAAGAGGTATATTCAACTGCCGAGATGATCGTTAAAGTAAAAGAGCCGATTGAACCTGAGTACAAACTCATTAAGAAAGGTCAATTACTCTTCACTTATTTCCATTTTGCTTCGGACGAAGAGCTAACACATGCCATGATTGCCAGTGGAGCAATTTGCTTAGCTTACGAAACAGTGAAAAAAGCCGATGGATCGTTACCTTTACTTATTCCTATGAGTGAAGTAGCAGGACGCATGGCTGTACAAGAAGGTGCGCGCTTTCTAGAGAAGCCACAAGGTGGAAAAGGTATTCTCTTAGGAGGAGTACCGGGAGTAAAACCTGCCAAAGTGTTAATTCTGGGTGCAGGTGTAGTAGGTACACACGCCGCCATGTTAGCTGCCGGAGCCGGAGCTGATGTGACAATTACCGACATTTCTCTGCCACGTTTGCGTTATCTAAGCGAAGTGTTGCCTAAGAACGTGAAAACGCTCTATTCTTCCGAACACAACATTAAAGCTGAATTGCCTTCAACAAACCTTGTTGTAGGATCTGTGCTCATTCCTGGCGACAAAGCACCACATCTTATTACGAAGGAGATGTTGAAGTTGATGCAACCGGGTACGGTAATGGTGGATGTAGCTATCGATCAGGGGGGATGCTTTGAAACATCACATGCTACAAGCCATAGCGAACCAATTTATATAGTAGACGGAATCGTACACTATGCAGTAGCAAATATCCCGGGGGCTGTACCTTACACTTCAACACTTGCATTAACCAATGCTTCGCTTCCTTATGCCATGGCATTAGCAGGAAAAGGATGGAGAACAGCTTGTAAAGAAGATGCCGCACTTGCAGCCGGATTAAATGTTGTAGAAGGAAAGGTTACTTTCAAAGCTGTAGCAGATATATATGGCTTGAAATACGAACCAATCACATTATAATTCTGACCCAAGAATCCTTTGAAAAAAAACGTATAGGGGCTGTTCCAAGAGAACAACCCCTATTTTATTTAGAAACAAAAAACAAAACTCCGTTATTGAGCCTTCATCAGTAATTATAAAAAATAATAGAGACGCCTAAGAGGTTATCTCCTAAAAGAGTAAGGTCCGGCAAAAGTTTCTTTTACCATAAATATGATTTGGCCACAGCGGCCTGATAAGTATTTACTAGTTCATGCATAACCTCATCAACAGTATTAATCTGACTAAACAGAGAGGCTATCTGCCCAATTTCTAATTCACCTTCATGGAGATCTCCTTCAAAAATGCCTTTTTTGGCACGACCTTTTCCTAGAATTTCTCGTAGTTCTTCAGCGGATGCTCCACGATTCTCAGCTTCTTCTACTGCATCACGGAATGTATTCTTCGCCAAACGAGTCGGTGCCAGTTTCTTGAGATGTAACTTCGTGTCACCTTCATTCAATTGTAGACAGTATTCTTTAAAGGCCTCACTTGCAGAGCTTTCAGCAGTCAGCGCAAAACGTGTTCCTATTTGTGCACCTTCGGCTCCAAGCACTGAGACAGCAAAAATAGCTTCACCCGTAGCAATCCCGCCGGCAGCAATTAAAGGTAGAGTGGTTGCTTTCCGAACGGAAGGAATCAAACAAAGTGTAGTTGTTTCTTCCCTGCCGTTGTGTCCGCCGGCTTCAAATCCTTCGGCTACAATGGCATCAACCCCGGCATCCTCGCATTTGGCAGCAAACTTAGCAGATGAAACTACATGAGCAACAATAATGCCGCGTTCTTTAAGCCAAGCAGTCCATGTTTTAGGATTTCCGGCTGAGGTAAAGACTATTTTCACCCCTTCATCGGCAATGATATTCATTATTTCATCTATTTGGGGATACATCAATGGAATGTTCACTCCGAAAGGTTTATCCGTAGCAGCCTTGCACTTACGAATATGCTCACGCAATACTTCTGGATGCATAGAACCGGAACCAATCAGACCAAGTCCACCGGCATTACTCACTGCTGAAGCTAACTTCCAACCACTGCACCACACCATTCCTGCTTGTATTATAGGATATTGGATACCAAAAAGAGAAGATATTCTGTTCATAACGTTATGTTTAAATGAAGTACAAAAGTAAACCACAGACACAGAACAACCAAATATTAACGAACCTTATTTCCGGGTACACCATCACGAAAAAGTACGGTTGTAGAATCACCATACTGACTTAACACTTCAAGCGTACGAACACGGCGTTTTCGCCCCTTCGCATCCCAAAATTCTTTCGTAAAAGGTTTCATAAAGTCATGACCTGAGACAGCAGTACTCTCCCAAGCGCCCACTGCCATATTATTGGCCCGGGCAGCCAAAGGATTATAACGCAAGCCGGTCGCTTCTATTTCTTCAAGCGACTTGCGATAACCACCATCAAACGGATGCTTAGCCCAGTTTGAGGGAATCGTTAGTGAGTACAACACCTCGAATGGGTTTGATCTATAAGTGTTTGCTTTCACACTAATTTTCTTCTGATAAATAGGGTCATAATTAAACTTTGTGTTAGCGCTATAAGGCATCAACGTCAACACCATTTTCTTCTTCTCGGGCAACACAGACGGAAGAGTTTCATTGGTCTTGAGTGCAGACTTGTCATCCACAAACAGAGGTGTACCTGTAACCTTCCCAATCTTTAGCTGTTTTAAAGCATTCGGATTAAGCTTTATTTCACCATCACTCTCCAGCAAACGGCGTAAGTTGGTTGAATCCTTCTTCGTCCATTGGGCTTGTGCGAACAGATAAAATGAGCTAAGAAGTAGAAAGAGAGCTATGCGCTTTGTCATTTACATCATCATTAATTTACCACCAGCGATATCCACTTCCACAAAGGGGATCATCAAAACATGGAGTTACGGACCACTCCGTTTTTGGATACCGGACATTCTCCCACCAATAGCGATAACGTTTTGCAGCATCATGCACTTCTTGGTCGGAAAGGAAATAAATTCCTTCATAATTTTGCGCATCAGCTCGTACCATTTTACAACCAAGAGAGGCATATTGCCCCAAACGAATACTCTCCACAATCCATAGCATGCATTCCCCCAAACGAACTTTCGATCCGAAATAAACAGAAACCGGCGGTAGTGGAAATGAAGGTATAATAGTAAGGTCCTCAGAATAGCTTAACAATTCGGGGATATCTTCTCGGGTAAATCTAGGAACTTCAACATATCCTTCGGGGCCTTTGGTCTTATACGTTCCATCCTTAAGTTGCTTCACAAAAAGTTTCACATCGGGATGGTTATAGTCCACCGTTTCTTCATTGCAGCTTGTGCATGCCATTGCCAACAGTATTGTCAGCATCACAAATAAAGTTTTTTTCATACTTTTGTGTTTTTGATAATACGTTGATTAATAGGTCATCCTCACTCCGCAAAGCAGATTCATATTCGTAGATTTGCGAGAACGAGCAGTCTCCCAATCTAAATCAGGGTTAAAATGATGAGTAAGTGCCGGTTCGGCAAATAAGGCAAACTTATCGCTAATTCTATATCGTACGCCCAAACCTGCAGTCAGAGACAATTGAATAGGTTCGCTGTTGAAATCATTCTGCGGAGCACCAGCCACACACTTATCAAGCAGTCCGCCTAAGGAAGCGTATACATCTAGTTTACGATTGCCGGCTATCAGAAAGTTGGCCTTAACAGGAATACCAACATAGTGCATGTTTCCATTCTCAGGACTTTGTTCGCAAGAGTAAGCGAGTCCGGCTTCTACAGAAAAACGTTTTGTGATTTTCTTTTCTAATGTAATGCTTGCAGCAACAGGAGCACGCATGTCATCGGCAACAAGCAACGAAAGGCCGGCAGCCGCTTTCAAAGCCCAAGAAGAAACTTTATTAGCTTCTTTCTGTGAGCTTCCGCCAACAGAACGCTCAACATCAGTAGAGTGAGAGTGAACTGCATTCTCTGTCGCTTCATTAGAATTAGAAGCCATCGCAGTTTGCTGCTGCTGAGACCTCTTTTTGTTACGAGAAGTGTAGGAAGAAGAGGAAGAAATAGAAAACGACATGGAAACAGTTATAGAAACAGTTGAGTCATTCTGTCCTTCTCCATTATTATTATCGGGTAAAGTTAAAACGCCAAACGAACGAGGAGTAGGTTTTGGTAAGACTGATGCAATATGTATAGGAGGAAAGTCATCTTTCACCACATCAGCATTCAGTTGCCCCTGGGCCCCAGCGGAGATCTCAACCTTAGTAAAAGCATCCGCAATCTCTTCTTTGGGTGAGAAGAACCAAAAAGCAGCCGACGAAGCCATCAATACAAAAAGTACAGAAGCAGCTGCTGTGAAACGATAGATATATAACCGACGACGATGAACAGCCACCGGAATATCCTTTTCGAGTTCTTCCCAAAAACGATCTCTCACCGGCATTTTAGCATCTGCCAGTCGTGAGCGAAACAATTCTGTCAATTCATCATTTTCTTTCTTCATGATTCAAGTATTCTTTAATTCTTTTTGCCAGCAAACATTTGGCCCGGTGCAACTGTGAGGTAGATGAATGTTCCTTTATATGAAGCATATCAGCAATCTCTTTGTGCGACTTCTCTTCGAAAACGAACAAGTTGAAAACCGTGCGACAGCCATCGGGCAGCTCAGCGACAAAAGCCATCAACTGTTCTTCCGTAATCCGACTACTATTGTCCTTATCCGGAAGATCAGGGATATCAGGGATATCAGGGATATCAGGGATATCTTCCTCGTGCACAATCATCTGACTAACGCGTTTTTGTTTCCGCAGATAATCGATAGCCTGAGTAATCATCACCTTGGTTATCCATGTACCCAGCGATGCTTCACCCCGGAAAGAAAATCCGGTAAATATCTTAATGAAAGCATCGTGTAGTACATCATGAGCTGTATCCATATCGCCCGTATAGCGGTAGCACACCGCCAGCATCTTGTTGGAGTAGAGGGTATAAAGTTGCCTGCGGGCTAAGTTGTCTCCCGCCCTACAGCCTTTAATCAGTTCTATCTCATTTTCCAACTTAAGTGCTTTTTTACCAGTCGTATGTCTGCGTCGTTTGCAAGTTAGACGCAGTGACTGAATGAATGCTGCAAAGAAAAGTATTAAAGAATATTAAATCAACAAGCCTTGAAACTCATATCAAGACCTTTCACTGAATGAGTGAGTGCACCTACAGAAATGTAATCAACTCCACACACGGCATAATCGCGCAATGTGTCGAAGGTGATACCTCCCGAGGATTCAGTTTCATAGCGTCCGCCAATCACTTCCACAGCCTTTTTAGTGTTTGCGGGAGTGAAATTATCGAGCATGATGCGATCTACTCCGCCAATGGCAAGCACCTGATTCAGTTCATCGAAGTTTCTTACCTCAATCTCTATTTTCAGATCTTTACCCTTCTGCTTACAGTAGTCCTTGGCCCGAGAGATGGCTTTGTCTATGCCTCCGGCAAAATCCACATGATTATCTTTGAGTAGAATCATATCGAAAAGACCGATACGATGATTCACACCACCACCGATTTTGACCGCCGCTTTCTCGAGCATACGCATACCCGGAGTAGTCTTGCGGGTATCGAGCACACGAGTATTCGTACCTTCGAGCTGTTTCACATAACGGCGAGTCATGGTAGCAATACCACTCATACGTTGCATCACGTTGAGCATCAAGCGTTCGGTTTGCAGTAAAGACTGCACTTTACCTTCAACCACCATGGCCACATCGCCCGGTTTCACTTCAGCACCATCATTGATAAATACTTCCACCTTCATTTCCGGATCGAAACGATGAAAAATTTCTTTGGCTATTTCCATTCCGGCCAGTACCCCGGCTTCTTTAATAAGAAGTTTCGATTTGCCCATGGCAGTCGGAGGAATACAAGACAGTGTGGTATGATCTCCATCACCTATATCTTCAGCGAAAGCAAGGTCAATCAATTTATCTATCAGCTCATTCATTGGTTTTATCTATTCTTATTTGATGAATTAAATATTTATTTTCAAGACGTTTTAGAAAACAGTTCACTCGAAAGTTTCCATTACCGGTCGTTAGGGTTCCAATTAAAAAACATGATTCGTCACGTTTTCCTTGGTGGTTCACGGTAAACCCGCTGACCTGATTTTCTGCAAAAAAAGCAGCTATCATACTTTCTGCTTGCTGTTTACCTAAATTTGAGGTCTTATTGAGAACGATCAAATCGACCTTATCAGCCATATATTTGCCGAGTTCCTGAGCATTTCCTTTCTTAAATGCCACAACTATACCAGTCGGAATATCTTGGGCAGAAAGCGTAGAGACAAGAAAGAACATGCCACTGATCAATAGAAATACTGTTTTTTTCATCACATACAAGTATTAAATGACAAGCAAAGGTAAGTATTTATATATAAAAACAACAGAAAAAGACTATTTTTGTGGACTTAAAGCCTTGCGAAGAGCAATTAAAACATAAAAAATGAAAACAATATTACTTGTAGTAGGACGCACTGTAGAACAACATTACATCACTGCCATCAATGATTATATGGAACGCACCAAGCATTTCATCTCGTTTGAGATGGAGGTAATCCCGGAACTTAAAAACACGAAGAATCTGACGGCAGACCAACAAAAAGAGAAAGAAGGAGAATTGATTTGTAAGGCCTTCCAACCGGGTGATGTCATCGTACTGTTAGATGAATTCGGAAAAGAATTTCGCTCGGTAGACTTTGCCACCTGGATGGAGAGAAAACTAGCCAATGTGAATAAACGACTGATTTTTGTTATTGGAGGACCTTATGGGTTTTCACAAAAAGTTTATCAGGCTGCCCATGAAAAAATGTCACTCTCCAAGATGACTTTCTCACACCAGATGATAAGGCTTATCTTTGTGGAGCAACTTTATCGTGCCATGACTATTTTGAACGGAGGACCCTATCACCATGAATGAGTATTTTCCTACTTCATTCACCGAAAAGCTATCCTAGCGCATGTCGTGGTTCATCAGGCGATAACTTGCCATTTCTTCGTACTTTGTACCGGGACGACCATAATTGGTATAAGGATAAATAGAAATACCGCCACGTGGGGTAAACACGCCGATAACTTCGATGTATTTAGGATTCATCAACTGGATCAGATCTTTCATGATGATATTCACACAGTCTTCGTGAAAGGCACCGTGATTGCGAAAACTGAATAGGTACAGTTTCAAACTCTTACTCTCCACCATCTTCACATCGGGCAGGTAACTGATGCGTATCTCTGCAAAATCAGGCTGTCCGGTGATAGGACATAAGCTCGTAAACTCAGGGCAATTAAATCTCACCCAATAATCATTGTCGGGATGTTTATTATCAAATGCCTCAAGCACTTCCGGCGCATAATCTTGCTTATATTCTGTCTTCTGCCCCAACAAAGACAACTGATCTTTAAGTTCGTTCATACTTTCTAATTGTTTATTTTCCTAAGAATTCTTCCAAGCCTTGTCTACGCAACTTGCAAGCCGGACAATGCCCACATCCGTCAGCCGGGATGCCATTATAGCAAGTCAATGTTTCGTTGCGCACAATATCAAGCACACCTAGTTCGTCGGCTAAAGCCCATGTTTGTGCCTTGTCAATCCACATCAATGGGGTATGAAGCACAAACTGCTCATCCATAGCCAAATTGAGTGTAACGTTGAGCGATTTAATAAATGAATCGCGACAATCGGGATACCCGCTAAAATCCGTTTGCGACACGCCTGTTACAAGATGTCTCACTCCACGTTCGCGAGCGTACACAGCAGCAATGCTCAGAAAAAACAAATTTCGTCCGGGCACAAACGTATTTGGAAAAGAATCAATAGGTTTCTCCTGGTCCATTACCAAAGTAGTGTCCGTCAATGAGTTGCGACCTAAGCTACTGATGAATGTAGCATCCATCACCTGAAACTCCACTCCTGCCCTTTCAGCTATTCCCCGGGCCAAGTCTACTTCATGCGCATGCTTCTGTCCATAAAGAAAACTCAAAGCATACACTTTCTTAAATTGTTTTTTTGCCCAAAATAAGCAAGTCGTAGAATCCTGCCCGCCACTAAACAAGACTAGTGCGGAATTGTTTGGCAAATTATTTATTAAACCATCAGCCCGCAACCTCCATTCGCCTTCACTTTGAGCAGCTCCATTCGCAGCATTTAGTCGATTATCACTTTGCATAACTTCAGATTTAAACTACATCTTTTACTTTGAGCACATTATATGAAATATTCTCGTCGAACACATCGCTTCCATCTATTCTCTTGATTAACTTCACCACACGGATAGTGACAGGAAGAACGATCACTTCGTAGAGAGATTTGAGCACGATCTGTACTCCCATCATAATCAACAATTCCCTCCAGGCAATGATACCCCCGAAGGCGATAGGGAAAAAGAGAAACGAATCAGCCGTTTCACCTACTACAGTAGACCAAATGGCACGAGCGGAGAAATTCTTTCCACCACTGGCTAACTTCATCTTGCTCATCACATAAGCATTCAGGAATGAACCG